>CAZFJT010000165.1:0-6839 GCA_964519135.1 uncultured Syntrophales bacterium
CAACTGGGCCCTTATCTGAGGCTGCTGATGTGACGGAAAGACGTCTATGATTCTGTTGATGGTCTGAACACATGAATTAGTATGCAATGTGCCGAATGTTAGGTGACCTGTCTCAGAAACGGTCAACGCGGCTTCAACAGTCTCAAGGTCCCTCATCTCACCTATTAGCACAACGTCGGGATCCTGCCTCAGAACGGATCTGAGAGCATTGTGAAAACCCTTGGTGTCAGCATGAACTTCCCTTTGATTGATTATGCAGCTCTTATGCTGGTGGGTAAACTCAATGGGGTCCTCTATTGTCAATATATGCTCATGCCGATCTGTATTGATTTTATCTACCATAGAAGCCAGAGTTGTGGATTTTCCTGATCCTGTGGGACCTGTAACAAGGATAAGGCCCCTGGGTTTGGAGCACAACTCTGAAACCACTGCCGGCAGACCAAGTTCCTGGAATGAGCGTATTAGATAAGGTATCAATCGAAAGGCCCCGGCCAGCGCGCCCCTTTGCAGAAATATATTTGCCCTGAACCTGCTGAGGCCTTTGACCCCAAAGGAGAGATCAAGCTCATGATTCTCTTCAAACCTATGTTTCTGTGCGTCGGTTAGCACGCTGTAACAGAGCTGGCGAGTTTCAACTGGTTTCAGAGGGGGATATTCCAAAGGAACCAATTCTCCTCTCACCCTTATCATAGGGGGCACACCTGGAGTAACATGCAGGTCTGAGGCGCCCCTTTCCACCATTTCCTTTAAATATTCGTGAAGACTCGCCACCTTTGAAAACCTTTCAGAATATATTTTTTCCGGTCAAAGTTCATTTTCAAAATGCGCCGGAGTTTCTGTTGGAAATCCAACTATGCTAATCATGATCATTATACACTATTTTAGTCCGCCATGGTGGTTCTAGCCACTTCCGCGATTGTAGTGATACCTTCTTTGAGTTTTAGTATGCCCGCCATTCTCAGGGTGCTCATACCAAGCCTGATAGCTTCTCTTTTCAGCTCCAAAGCCGACGCGCCTGCTAATACAAGTTCCTTTATTTCATCGTGGATAGGCATAACTTCATAAAAGGCGACTCTTCCTTTGTAGCCAGTGTGGTTACAAGTATTGCAACCAGTGCCTTCATATACCGAGAATGTTCCAATGTCCTCCATTTTCACGCCAACGTCCCTTAAAGCTTCAGCCGGTGGCTCTATTTCCACTTTGCAATCCGCGCATATCTTTCTTGCGAGCCTTTGAGCCAGAATTAGATTAACCGAACTCGCCACCAGAAAAGGTTCAACACCCATGTTCAAAAGCCTGTTGATGGTTTGGGGCGCGTCATTTGTATGTAATGTGGAAAGAACCAAGTGGCCGGTCAAAGCAGCCTTGACACCGATCTCAGCAGTTTCAAAGTCGCGGATCTCCCCGACCATGATTATGTCCGGGTCCTGCCTAAGAAAGGATCTTAGAGCCGCGGCAAATGTGAGGCCTATTTCCTCCTGCATCTGGACTTGATTGATGCCAAATAAGTTAAATTCCACCGGATCTTCGGCTGTGGAGACATTTTCAGTGGGGCTGTTAAGCTCTGATAACGCGCTGTAAAGGGTGGTTGTCTTACCTGAACCTGTGGGGCCGGTAACAAGTATCATTCCAAATGGTTTATGAATCGCTTCCTTGAAATCAGCCAAAGGCTTCTCGTCAAATCCGAGCTTGGTCATGTCAAGTTGGAGGTTGGATTTATCCAAAAGCCTCATTACGCACTTTTCGCCAAACAGGGTGGGCAGTATGGAAACCCTGAAATCCATATCCCTTCCCTTCCCCAACTTGAGCTTGATACGTCCGTCCTGGGGCAGTCTGCGCTCTGCAATGTCCAACTTAGACATAATTTTGATTCTACTTATTATTGCGTTTCTCAACCTTAATGGGGGCTTGACCAATTCGTACAGCGCGCCGTCTATTCTAAGTCTAACGCGCATCGCCTTTTCATAGCACTCAATATGGATATCACTGGCCTTTTTCTGAATAGCCTCCTTTAATATATAATTCACAAGCTTTATTACAGGGGCTTCCTCAGCTTGTTTGGCCATGTCAGTGGAGTTGGATTCCAGATCACTGCTTTCACCGGCCATGGCCTCCATATCTTCTTCATCAAAGTCACCGAGTACGTCGTCAACGGCCATACCGGTATCATAGAGGCTGTCCAGGGCCTTTTTTATCTCAGACTCAGTGGCTATGCTAACTTCAACTGAGAGATCCGTTATGAATTTGATGTCATCTATCGCATTAAGATCAGTGGGGTCGGCCATTGCCAGATGCAATGTGGAGTTCACCTGCGCGTAAGGTATGGCCATATATTTTTGAGCGGTGCTGGACGAGATCAATTTAACTGTGTCTGGATCAATGTCAATCTCATCCAGAGAAACCGTTGCAAGCCCTAGATGTCTGGATAGAAATTCCAGAAGATCGTCTTCGTCAAGGATCTCCAGTTTGATGAGCGCGGTGGACACTCTTATACGCTCTTCCTGGGTCCTGGCGTAGTCATTTGCTTTGACTAGCTGGTCTTCATCTATAATGCCCGCCCTAAGAAGCATTTCTCCAATTCGATCTTTCATGGCTCACTACTCACAGGGTTCCCAAACCCTTCTTTTTAAGTTTCCATTCCTCTGAGGAACTAATCGCTGGGGAAAATCCCAATGCCTTGTTGACACAATAGTTTGACTCAATTTCGCGCCTATCGCAAACACCTGACTATTAACAGGTGGGCCATTCAAAGGGGGTGACAAAATAATCCGTGATGTCCATTCTTTACGTACTAATAAAAAAGCTTTCTGGACTCTATATAAATCGACTTATATACTACCGCGTGGCAGCGGTTTTTTCAAAGAAAAATCCATATGTGAAAGTACCACCGCGCTACGAATTAGGCGTCAATAAATTGCAGGGAGCGGAAAATTGGCTGTAAAAGTTTTTTTTACTGATATGTCGGCGTCCTGGAAGAGGAGTCTTTTAAAAAAAATAGAGGAACTATTTGAGCTGGTAACCCCTGATAAGCTCTTCAAACCAAAAGACCTGGTTGCGGTAAAATTACATTTTGGGGAGTCCGGAAACACTGCCCATATAAGGCCTCAGTATGTGAGGAGAATCGTTGACCGCCTTCACTCGATCCAGACTAAACCTTTTTTAACGGACACCAACACATTGTACGTGGGATCCAGGACCGAAACAGTTTCCCACTTGATCACTGCCTCTGAAAATGGCTTCACTAAAGAAGTCACTGCAGCGCCCCTTGTAATAGCGGACGGACTGAGAGGCAATAATGTGGAGCGAGTTCCAGTCAATGGCTCAAGAATAAGAGAGGCATTTATCGCGGGGGACATTCACAACGCGGACGGACTGGTAACCATGACGCATTTCAAGGGTCACGAACTCTCAGGATTTGGAGGGGCGATAAAGAACATAGGCATGGGATGCGCCGCAAGGGAAGGCAAGCTCAACCAGCATTCAAACGTGTCCCCAAAAGTCAACAAAAAGAAATGTATTGCATGCGGTGACTGCACGCTGAGATGTCATGGGGAGGCCATAGAAATCGTTGATAAAGAGGGCGCCTCTCATGCGCAGATCGATCCAGAGAGATGCGTTGGATGCGCGGAGTGCATACTGGTATGTCCGGAAGGCGCCATCCAGATTCAATGGAATGAATCTATTCCAATATTCATGGAAAAAATGGTTGAGTACACAATGGCCGTTGTAGAGTCTAAAAAGGACAAAATGGCCCATTTATCATTTGTAACGGACGTATCGCCTTTGTGTGATTGCGTGCCATTTTCCGACGCGGCCATAACCCCAAATATTGGCATATTGGCCTCAACCGACCCTGTGGCCATTGACCAGGCCGCATTGGATATGATCAATAAAGCTCCAGGTTTAGCCTTTAAGGAGGGACAGCCCCCATTGGGCCCTGGAGAAGATAAATTTGCCCATTTGTTCCCGAATATAGATTGGCCCCATCAGTTGGAATACGCGGAAAAAATCGGGCTTGGAACAAGAGAATATGAACTAGTGTCAATATGATAGGGTCTATAGTAATTAGATTATGCTCCTTGATCTTTTTACCTCGCGCCTGTGTCGCCCTTGAAATTGATAAGGTGGAATTTAATTAGATATTATGGGCGTCACATTGACAAATGTGCATGATTGCATTAGAATACACGAGGAATAACTTATATAAATTGAATTATCCCTTTTGAAGATCGGCGGTTCTAGGAAAGAACCCGCCAGGAGGAAATGATGGTATATCGCTTTGTCAAGGCTTTTGCATTGATTACAATGATTTCTTCTCCAGCTCTTGGTCAAGGGCTTATGGATTCGGTTCTGGGAGCAGGAGGCCTGGGTCTTTGGGGTGGCGGAACCCAGCAATCGGTCCTGAACACATTTAACAGTCCCCAATTTTATGGCGCGCCCATGGCCAGACCAGGTCAGTATTCCGCGCCCGGACAAAATGCCCAGCAAGGCCAGGCCCCGGCGCAAAACAATTACCAGCAACCTCAACCAGTAAACGCCCAGAATTATTATCATCCCAATGTTTACAGCAATGGAAAAGGCCTTTACCCTGACTGGTACGATGTTGGTCCCGGTGGATACCCCACTGGACAGGCCAACCAACAACCTGTGGCCCCCCAGCAAAACCAGGCAATTCCACAGAACCAACCTGCGCAGCAAAATAACAATAATGTGGCGCAACCTCCCCAGGCCAATTATCAGCCTCAAACTCAATCAAACCCTAATATGGCCCAAAACAGCGGCCAGCCGCCAAACAGCCAGGCCAATCAAAGGCCCGACCTGTCCAATGATCCTGAAAATCTGCCATCCGGAGCAGTAAAGATCATTACAACAACCCCTGAGGGAACCACTGTTCAATATTACGCGCCCCAAGGCGGCGCCGCCCAATACCCGGCCAACAGTAACACACTGCCCCAAAACCAGGCGCCAACAAGGCCGAGCGCGAGAGGTCTGGAAAACCAACCGACCTCAGCAGCTCCCAACCAACAGGGCCAAGACCGAACCACAACCCGGATCGCCAGGCCGTCGCCCACTGCCAGGCCTTCGTCAATGGACCCGAGACAATCCTTTGGATCTGGTGTCAGTCAGGGCCCGCCCAAGAATCCTTTCAGCCCCTAAGGGTTTTAATAGAGCCTTGACGGATTTGTGAAAAAAGTACAAGGAGACCAGAGCATGCTCGACGCCCCTTCCAAGAAGGAAGCGTGCGGAATATTCGGCATTTACGGATCAGACGACCCCGCGCGACTAACGTATCTGGGCCTTTATTCCCTTCAGCATAGAGGGCAGGAATCAGCCGGAATAATGGTCAGTGACGGCCTCGCGGTATCCTCAAGAAAAGGGATGGGTCTGGCCTCAGAGGTATTCAAGGACCTTGACGCCAACGAGCTTGCCGGTTGTCACGCAATAGGCCATGTTCGTTATTCCACAACAGGAAGCTCTCTGTTGAGAAACGCCCAACCATTTATAGTTGAGCAGATCGACAGATCTTTCGGTATTGGGCATAATGGCAACATCGTAAACATAGCCCCTTTGAGAAAAAGGCTGGAACAGAGGGGGGCAATATTCCAGACCTCCGCTGATTCAGAACTCATCGCCCATTTGATTCTACATAAAAAAGGCGCTATTACCGAGAGGCTGATAAAGACATTTGATGAGTTAAAGGGCGCGTACTCCATAGTGATGCTGACTGTTGATTCAGTAATAGCCGCTCGTGACCCACACGGATTCCGGCCATTGTGCATAGGCAAGAAAGGGGATTCCATAATATTTGCGTCTGAGACTTGCGCATTGGACATCATAGAGGCGGAGTACATAAGGGATGTGGCGCCGGGTGAAATCGTAGTAGCCGATAAAAACGGTTTAACTTCCGTCCAGGGGCCTAAGAAGCACCATAAGGCAATGTGCGTGTTTGAATACATTTATTTTGCTCGGCCTGACTCAACCATATTTGGTAATTGCGTTTACAATGTGAGAAAAGATCTGGGTTTTCAGCAGGCTTTGGAGAGCCCTGTGGAACGCGCGGACATGGTGGTGCCCATGCCGGCTTCCGGGAATTACGCCGCGTTGGGTTATTCCCATGGGAGCGGTTTACCGTATGAGTACGGAGTCATAAGGAATCATTACGTTGGTCGCACTTTCATCCAACCTTCCCCAGCGATCCGCGATCTGGGTGTAAAACTAAAATTGAATCCTGTCAGAGAGATCCTGAATGGTAAGAGCATAGTTGTAGTGGATGATTCCATTGTCAGGGGCACAACGTCAAAGCTCAGAACCAGGGCCTTGAGGGAGGCAGGCGCGAGAGAGATACACATGAGAATAAGTTGCCCGCCCATAAGATACCCATGTTTTTACGGAATAGATTTCTCCAGTAAAGGAGAGCTTATAGCTTGTTCCAGCACTGTTGATGAGATAAGGCAATACATAGAGGCCGATACTTTGGAATACCTTAGCCTGGAGGGTATGTTCAGGGCCATGCCCTGGCCGGAAAAGGACTTTTGCGCTGCCTGCTTTACAGGCAAGTACCCTGTGAAGATCTCTGATGAATTCTCAAAGGATGTTCTTGAGTGCAAGGCCATTAATGTGAGTGGATGGAAATAATCTTCAATGCCAGACATTTTTCTCAACCTTAGGCAAAAAAGGTTCACTTAGGCGCGGCTTTGCTTGCTAAGCCTATCATGAGACACAAAAATAAAAGGCGGTTGAGAGCAGGCGTTAAGTCAGGTGGCTGGATCTCAGATTCGCTGTGTTTATACCAGTTCTCAAAATTAAACGCGAAATGGCTCATAAAAATATGCCCATAA
>CAZFJT010000166.1:0-6763 GCA_964519135.1 uncultured Syntrophales bacterium
GCGTATATCCCTGTTCTCCTTGATTCATAGGGAAAGCATACAAAGTGTGAGTCAGGAAAACCGTACTTCAACTCAGGCAGCGCAGGTCCCTGCCTGTATTCCAGGTTGAGCACAGGGTCATCTTGAACCGCGGGAACCATTCCTGTGGCCAGCACCACAAGATCAGCCTCCATCATGATCGGAGAGCCCACAAGTTCATCCATTGCCTCAAGGCTTAATTTATGCTCTTCACCCTCTCCAAGCGCGATCTTGGCTGTGTCGGTCTTGACGAATATGGTACCTTCTTGTTGCGCTTTTTTATAAAATTCCTCAGCTTGCTCGGGTACACGCATGTCCTTGTAGAATATGATCGACTTGTTCTCTTCGTTTTGTTCCTTGACCATTAATGCGTGTTTAAGGGAGACCCTACAGCATACAGCGCTGCAATAAGGCAAATGTTCAGGGTCCCTTGAGCCCGCGCATTGGATAAAGGCCACAACACTCGGTTCAGATCCATCAGAGGGACATGTTATCTTACCTGCTTTGGCCATCTCCTCAAACTGAACGTTTGTAATTATATCCGGATATTGTCCATAGCCCAAATGGGTAAGCTTTTGGGGGTCGTACGGTTTCCAGCCAGCAGCCAGAACCACTGAGCCCACACGAAATGTCTCTTGATTGGACAGTGTCACATCGAACATTCCGGGCGCGCCTGCGATCTTCTCTATTGTGGCGCCGGTGATCACCTTTAAATTGTCCGCTGAATTCACTTTTTCAATGAGATCGCCTATGGTTATCTCTTCCAATTCCTGATATGGAGGCTTGGTTGGAGTGTTCTTGCTCCATAGGGCCATGTGCCCACCAAGTTGGTTCTCCTTTTCCACAAGTGTGACCGAGTACCCCGCCAGTGAAGCGTCCAGCGCTGCCTGCAACCCTGCCGGGCCACCTCCGATCACCAGTATATCCTTTGATATTTCTTCCATTAGAGGGCTGGGTAAGGTTGAATTCTGAATTTTAACGACACCCATTCGGAGGTAGTCTTCGGCCATCATCTGGGTGTCCTCTTCTTGAGGCGGCTGGCACCATGCCACATGCTCTCTGAGGTTTATTCTCTCGCTGATGACACTCATCGGATCATAGTTGAACACATCAGTCTTCACCCTGCCTGAGCACGCCCCTATGGCAACGCAGTTCACCTCTCCTGAATCGATGTCGTCCTGTATGATCTTTGCGCCTTCAGGACTACAGAATGCTTCATTTTTCTTGACCCAGGTTGCTGAGAACTCATCATTGGCAAGTGAAACGAGCGCGTCCATGTCTATGGCCTCGCCGATCCCGCATCCTGAACAAAGGTAGATTCCGATTTTTTGATCCATTTACACTTACCTCCCCATTGCCGCCTGCATGGCCTTAAGCGCGGCCGCAGTTGAATCCTGTAACGAAGCGGCCACCTCCATGGGCGCCTTTACGCAACCCGCAGGCACTATACCTGAAGCCCCGGATGCAGTTACAAAGCCAAAATCATCGTACTCCATCTCTAAAGGAGGCTTTACAGAGGCTGTTCCAGGGACCATTCCAACCGCAAGCACTGCAAGGTCCACAGGCTGCTCCACCATTCCGCCTTCACTGATGTTCTCGCCTTTGATTATTACGCCGCCGGTCTCAGGGTCCTGTACGATTCCAGCCACTTTACCCTTTATTAGGGTGACGTTTTCATCCGCGTCGACAGTGGTGTAGAAGTCTTCGTATTTGCCCATGGCTCTGACGTCTATGTAATATATAAAGACCTTTGAGTCGGGATTCTTTTCTCTTATGTACGTGGCCTGCTTAAGAGAGGCCAGGCAACAGACTCCTGAGCAATATGGGAGATGATTGTCGTCCCTTGAGCCCGCGCATTGCACAAATGCTACGCTTTGAACATCCTTACCGTCCGAGGGTCTCGTGATCTTACCATTGGTGGGTCCGCCAATAGAGGCGATCCGTTCAAACATGACACTGTTCACCACATTGGGGAGCTTACCAAGGCCAAGGTAATCCAAAGCTTCAGCTTTGTAGGGTTCCCAACCTGTGGCCCATACTATCGCGCCCACTTTGTAAGTGATAGTTTCAGCCTGCATGTCCAGGTCCACTGCTGAATATGCGCAAGCCTCCTTGCATTTCTGAGCTTCTGGTGTTCCTATGATCTCCGGTGAGATTACATACTTGAAGGGGAACGCCATCGGGTGGGGCAAAAAAGCGGCCTTTGTCTTATCCATCCCATAGTTGAAGGGGTTGTCTATCTCTGTTTCGCAGGCTTGCGCGCACTTACCGCAAGCGGTGCAATTGTCGTTCACATATCTTGGGTTGAGCTTGACAGTGACCTCGTAGTTTCCGGGGCCTCCTGAGATAGACTCAACTTCAGCCAAAGTATGGCAAGTGATATTGGGATTTTGCTTAATACGCCTGAAGTTTATTTCCAGCCCACAGGCTGGTGGGCATAGTTTTGGGAAATACTGGTTAAAAAGGGCCACACGACCTCCCAAATAGGGTTCCTTCTCCACTATGATCGTGTCCGAGCCGGCTTCCGCGGCTTCTATCGCGGCTGTCATACCACTAATTCCACCGCCTACAACGAGGATTTTCCGATCCGAATCACCCATGGAATACCTCCGTATGGGGAAAACTTGTTATTTAATAAGAACCAAAAACCGCCCGTATTCCAGACATATTCCACAGTCTGATATTTCCTTGGACTATGCAATGGCTCCATGGATCTATGGGCAGGCCTTGGCCACCTTCCTATCGAAAGATTTGTTGATTGAGAAGATGGGACCATTGATCGGTTTTTCCCAATCATAGAAGGCAATTATTGTGGTCGATTATTGGCTGGATGTCAACCTGGAACACAATATGAAAAAATATAACCCTCTGTTACGGTCCATAAATGGAGTCCGAGCAGCAGAGGGCGCTATCTTGAAGCCATTTTTAGGGTCCGCGTGTGATCCCCTCACATGTTATGCTTTATATATGTGGCCAGATTTTGTCGGTTTTTCTTTAAACCGAGTTTTTTTCGAATATTCTTGCGATGAACTATCACTGTCTGGTGGGAAAGTCCCAACTCCATTGCGATTTCCTTAGAGTCCTTGCCAGCCCGGATCAGTTGACATATCTGCATTTGCCTTGGGCTGAGTCTGATCTGGTTTCTCACCATGGACGAACCAAAGTTGGAGGAAAGATTCCTTATGTTTACGTCCAGGGCCTCCAATAGATACCTCTCAGGCCCTTTTTGATGCAGTTCCTTGAGTTTTTCTATAACCGGCAATACAGTGATCTGGTAGTTACTGACTATCCTTTGTTCCAAATCACGTGTGGAATCCTGATAGCCTTTAGTAAGAACATCCAAAGTCCTGTGTAATTCCTGAATGTTACGTTCAGACCTATGAAGCTCTTTCATGGTCATTTCCAGCTCCAACTCTTTTCTTTCCAGTTGGATTTCCATTGCCGCCGCGTGAGTGGCGCTACAGTCTTTGCCCTGCCAGTCCGCGTCCCTTATCACGATCATAAAATGGTCGCCATCCAGTCCGAGTCTTGACAATTTATAAGCCGTCAGCATAAGCTCCACAGGTACGCCTGACTTCTCGATTCCCGTGATTTGGACTGGGTCCAGCGGAGATCTGAGATATTCTTCTATGTCTTCCTTAACTGAACGATTTTCTCCTTTTTTGACAAATGGTAGGGACTCTCCCTTGAGATCGTCTGACCTCCATCCTAAAAGGCCTACCACATCGCCTGCGGTAGCCTTTATTTTCCAGTCATTGCCGTATATTAAGAAAGCCTCTGGAAAATCTCCTTCTAAAAAGGAACATCTATCCCTGGCCAAACTATTCATAATAGATGAATATCTATCTTCAGAGGTTGATTTCTTTTTACGCGTACCTTTGGGTCTTGCCATCTTTGAGATTCCTCTCATTTTTGTTTTAGTCATTATTAATAAAGATTAGTATTCCAAGATCCATGGCAAACAGCTCGCCCAAGTTTATTATGCCTTTAATTTATCCAATTTGCCTTAAAACCGTATGGTTGCAAGAATCATCATCGATCAGGGCCTAAATCCATTAGCTTAAATGGTTCCAAATGACAAGACAATGCATCCGGCAGCATATTATAGCTTCCTGTTAACGCCAGCTGGAGTATCGGCTCCAATAGATTTTACTTCTGAGTTGCTTTGGATATTGTCAAGAGACCGTGCGCTTATTTCAATGAAATATATCAGCTATAGATAGTTAGACAACAAAAAATTAATACTAGCGCCTTATCTATATTTTTTCACACTTCACATTAAACTCATATCCGGTAATTTATGAAATCTTATATGTTATTACCAAAAATCCCGATCGTACTCAATGGAATCTTTTATTAAATATATAGTAAATTGCGCTTTGTTTCACAAACTTTTACATGGCTAACTTATATGTTATAAAATTGCTGAGACTAATAGCAATGGAAATATATACTGCAAAAAATCGCAATTGTTTTAGTTAATAGAAGTAAGAATTAATAAAAATCATCGGCTCTTTACTAAATTGAGTGTTTGCATGGAATCATAATCTCACCATAGGTTTGATGGCGCCATAGGTCCCGGGATCGGATAATACTCAGTCGCTTGAGGCTGGTTCTTCTTTCTGTGCAGAATATTGTGATTTGAAGATATTTCCAGGAAATTCCTGATCAGCGCGGCGCCGTGGTTTAAGCGCCTGTCCGGTAATTCCGGGTGCCCCTGGATCCCGTATACAGGCCATTCCACATGACGCATGATCTGGTTGGGGCTGGTTTGCTCCCACGCGAGCAATACAAAATCAGGTGGCAGCTCCTTGACCTCATCGTAATGGCTTTGCCTGATTCGTATCACCGGCCCAATACCGGCAAATAGCATGTCCTTTTCCAGCCTTTGCAAATTAACCGCGCCCAGTTGCCTCTCTGAAGTGTAAGGCAGGCAATCCCCTGATTCGGCTCTGATAGGGCCCACCTTGCCTCCAAAAGACATGGCGAGTGTCTGGTGACCACCGCATATGCCAAGTATCGGTATCTTAAGTTCTTTGGCCATATATGGCAGCATCCATAGGAAACTCTGGAGATGAACCCCAATCCTGCCCGTATATTTACACCATGGAATTCCTTGGGGCCCAAGGATTATGAACTCAGGGTCCAGCTCTGTCACAAGGTCAATGGTCATACTGCGATAGGGTATGGCTACGCACTCAAAATCGGGTCTTATGGAATTGATGATCCCTTTGAGTTTCCTGTAACCCTTGAATTCACCCCCTGGCGTCATTACTATCAACAACCATTGGGGTTTCTTTATCGCGCTCTGTTCTTGCTCCGCGCAAATCGCGTCCAAACCGGCCCATGTCCACAACATTACCATTGTGATCAGCGCTATGAATAGTATAGTTGATCCCAGACCACGAAACACTGTATGGGTTAACCTATTGGCTTTTTTTCTTTCTCTCATTAATAATTATTATTCGCTCCCGTTCACTGTATACGCAACCACAATAAATCTGCCTGTAAAGGCCGAGCTTTTTATAGGCTTTTACACCTCTGTTCCAGCCGGTTCGCCAATCCCTGTAAACAAATTCCACTGAGTGTTCTTGTGAAATCGCCTCTGCTACTTCTTTTATAAGTTCGTGCTTTTGAAACTTGCTGTACAGAAGTGTAGTGGAAAAGGCTTCGAATCCCATCTCTTTCGCCGTTTTTGCCGTTTGGTTCAAGCGAAGGGTATAGCATATATTGCATCTTTTTTCCTCATTGTTTGCCACAGCCCTGAACCATTCTTCCATATGGCCGATCCCTTCAGGTATTACAAGGTCGGTTTTGGCGCTCTGTGCGAATTCTCTAAGTGTGTTTAGTCTCCTGTCCCACTCAGAATAAGGATGGATATTGGGATTGTAATAAAACGCGCTCACCCGATGCCCTTGTTCATTAAGGTCCTTCAGTGGAATCAACAGACATGGCGCGCAACATGTATGTACAAGGATTTCCATTAAAGGGCTTGTCTCCTTTGACCGAGCGTGTTATACGGAAAATCGGCGTACACAAAATGAAATATCAGAAAAGCAATCAGTCATGAAGAAGATCTTAACATTTTTCATATTGGCCTTAATAGTACCTTCCTGGGTTCATTCGTCAGAAAAAGCCCTTTTCCTCAACGCATTTGGAGAGACGGCCACAGCGTATCTCAATGACTCGTTTCTTTTGCTCGGCGCCACGGCCGATGGCTATGTGGCCGATATAATGGATAAGAAAACAGCGGTGGAAATTGCCCAAAATGTACAGAAGAGAGTGAGGGTAATCAGGGCGAAATTAAAGGCTGTTGTTAAGTGCCATATTGCTGAAATCGACAAGCAATTAATCGGATTGTTGGATTCGGCCTATGGGTGTTTGGACCACCAGGCCTGGGCCCTTACCCAGTACCTGGAGGATAAAAGCCCAGCCACAGCAGAGAGATTTGAAGAACAGAGGATGAAGTGCCTGGAAAGAATGCGCGATGTATCGGAGTTTTATTCCACCTTGCCGCCTCCGCCCGAGTTGCCTGAACCCCTTAGCACTCGCTGATCACCAACCCTCATGGTGAATCTCTCCCTGTCGAAGTATTCCAGGAGCGGTATGTTATACTTGCGCGAAGCCCCTGTTATTGAGGCAAATTGGGACGGGGTAAGGCCCTGGTTCTCATTGATGAATTCCACTATCTTTGTCTTGATCTCTTTTATTATCTCTGCTGAAAAGTACACTTCTTCCTTAATCC
>CAZFJT010000167.1:0-314 GCA_964519135.1 uncultured Syntrophales bacterium
TGTATAGAATCTTAGATGGTAAGGCTATTCAATCGGCCCGCGTCCTAATGGAAGTAACAGAGCTTACCAACCTGCTGTTTATCAGATACAACTCAGGCCGAATCTTTTTAAACGCTGAATACGCGTGGTTCAATTTGGATAGGCATGCAAAACTGGCTGTGGATCCTACAGTGGATTACACAGGGACTCAATTTCAAACCTTGTTTCTTGAAGGTTTCCACTTTTTCGGGGAGGGCGGCCTAGTTATGGGCCCGGCCAAACTAACCATGGGGTTGGCCCTGGCCTCAGGCCCTGTTTTGAATGATAATAACCGC
>CAZFJT010000167.1:324-1974 GCA_964519135.1 uncultured Syntrophales bacterium
CCTCAGGAATGTTCACGCGGGCGGTTTTTTCTTAGGGCCCAAAACTCCGGCCCCTTTTGAGCCTGGAAAAAATCCTAAGATATACGCTGCTTTTCCAATTAATTATGAGGCCCTGGCGCCATATCAATTCTTGATATTCGAAACATACGCGGGGGGAAACAACGGTGGCTGGAACGCTTTGGATAAGGGCTTTGTAAGCGATGAACATGGAATGTTGACCGACGGATATTGTCTTACAGGTAGGATCGATTATGCAGTGGCCTCAAATTTAAACGTTTGGTTCAGCTATCTTTGGGCCCATAGGCTGGAAAAGGCAGGGACTTATTTTGGACAGTACCAGAGTTCAGGATCATTGGTCGCGGGTAGTATTCCCAATCTGGTAGAGTTCTATCAAGAAGCCGGCAGATCCTTTGAAGTCGGCGACAACTATGTTTCTAATGGGTGGTTGGGTGAGGAATTCAACTTAGGGGTCGATTGGAAACTATTAGAAGGTCTCACATTGACATGCCGTTATGGAAAATGGCGACCTGGACCATGGTTTGTAGAAGCTTACCAGGCCATAACTGTTGAGCGGCAAGGGGAGCAGACGGAAGTAAAGACCACCGGAGTTTTGTTGGAAAGAAATTCTATACATGGGATAAAAAGTTCTATGGTCATTGAATTCTGAATTCAATATTAATCGTGTTATCATAGCAAGTATTTACTTAAGTGCGGCATTGCCCCTTTTGGCGTGAGATCCGATTCGCTGTGTTTTATTCCCAGGCTCAGTAAACTTCGCTCATCGGACTCCAGGCGCCCGGCTATTCTAGCGCCGCTTTCCCCACTAGAGTGAATGATTGCTTATCATATTGGATTAATTTCAATGTGGTCCATGGTTTTTCTGATGACCATTTCTATTAACAATAGGGATATATTAATAATATAAATATGTTGAAACTTTCAGTTACAATAGATGTTGAAGAAGAAGGCCTATTTTCAGGAAAATATGAAAAGGAAAACTGCTCCGCCAAGAACCTTGAGCGTCTGGGCAAGCTCGATCCCATATTTAAAGAATACGGCATTCGCCCAACGTTGCTTGTGGCTTACCAGGCGGCTAATAATCCCCGATACGGCGAAGATATTATGAAACATTGCCGGGACTGGGACGGAGAGGTGGGGGCTCATCTACACCACTGGAATACTCCGCCAATAATAGATCTGCCACATAAGGACCCGGTTCCATCAGACCTCATACCCAAGGATATCCTTTCAGAGAAGATATGGAACCTGTTTGAGGCCATAAAAACATGGTCCCATGAACCCACTTCATTTAGGATGGGGCGTTTTAATCTAGGGCCCAGGATATTGGAGTTGCTTCATGGAACGTCAATACTGGTGGACAGCAGTGTAGCGCCATTGAGACGCTGGTATGGGGGGCCAAATCATATAGACGCTGGTCCTGATCCCTACTACCCGGACCTATTGGACCCTACCCTTCAAGGTAGCTCTAAGATACTTGAAGCGCCCATAACAATCACACCCATATTCAAGAATCTGGGAGCATGGCTGGGCAAACTTGATAGGACTCGGCTGTTTACAGGGGACTTGATAAACACATTAGCTGAAAAAGGCGCGTCAATTCCCGCGCAACCCATGTGGACAGGTCTGAAA
>CAZFJT010000167.1:1984-4340 GCA_964519135.1 uncultured Syntrophales bacterium
GGAGATGTGTATATGAGTCAGATCAATTTCGGCCAAAGCGAGGAGCAACAGCCCCCAAATTCCTAGTCGTCTCATGGAAGATTCTCCTTCATGAAAAAAGGGGTGGTCAAGTAATCAACACATTTTTCCACTCATCTGAACTGATGCCAATGGGCAACCCCAAGCACCCCACTGAATATGAAATAGGCCTGTTCATAAAGAAACTTGCGGATTACTTTCAATGGCTTGCCAAGAAGTATGGTTACGAGTCGGTAACATTAACTGAATTAAAGAAGCGATATCCTTCGAACCCTGTATTAGAGGGATCAACCCCCATTGATGTAAAAACGGATGGCGGATCATCGGAATACTCATTGGAAAAGGACCTGAAACCTCTGGAAGATCTCACAGGAAAGCCCAATGAAACCCTTCTTGCTAAGCCCGCTGGTTACGCTCCTGTTAAGCTGGTTATTCTTATGCAAGACATGGAATTCGGAGGAGCGCAGCGCTATGTGGGATATTTGTTAAAAAATATGGATAAAAAAATATTTCGTCCGGAGCTGTGGCTACTTAGGGGCGGAGAAGGAATGCTGCCTTTCGCGCAAAAGGCCGGCATTCCGGTAAAGGCGATGTGTAATAGGCTGTACGTTACTCCAGGGGCTATATTCAGGTTATTTATCAATTTGAGGGAGCACAGGCCGGACATCCTATACACGATCACCGGAGCTCCCAATGGCTGGGGCAGAATTTTCGCGCGAATATTGGGGACACCGGTAATAATCGGCGGGTACAGGAGTATGGTCCCCAAGCCCTATGAGCGGTGGTTTTGGAAACTGAGCCACAAAATCATATGCAACGCGCGAGAAAGCAAAAATATCCTTATTAAGAACCATGGTGTAGACCCTGAACTGGTAACCGTTATACCAAACGCGGTTGATACGGATTACTTCTCTCCAGCCCCTGAATTCAAATCAGAAGCTCCAACAATCGTATGCGTGGCCAGGCTTGTGTTTGAAAAGGACCCTATCACTCTATTCAAGGCCATGAAAACAGTGCGAGAAAACATTCCTGAAGCGACCCTGGAAATGATCGGCGGTGGATATTTGGAAAAAGAGGCAAGGGAATTCATAAGCGCGAATCAGTTGGAGGCCAATGTTAAATTGATGCTCTCCCAATCAGATATTCTGTCTTTTCTGAGAAACGCGTGGATCTTTGCCATATCCTCTGTAAGAGATTCTGCGCCAAATAGTGTTCTTGAGGCCATGTCAGTTGGTTTACCTGTTGTGGGTACAAAGGTTGGCGGCATTCCTGAGATGGTGGAAGATGGAAGAACCGGGATCATTGTTCCCCCAAAAGACCCTGAATCTTTGGCTGGGGCAATTCTAGAGCTACTTCAGGATGATCGTAAGAGAAACGAAATGGGCGCGGCCGCTAGACAAACTGTAATAGAATCCCATTCTCCAGAGGTAATGACAAAGGCCACTGAAAAGGTCTTCAAGGAATCCTTACTAAAGCATTCCAGTAAAGCCGGAAAGATATGAAAATAACACTCCGTATGGGAATGGAAAGTCCCAATTGTCTCAAACCTATCAATACACGCAAAATAGAGCCATTTACCAGGCTTCCAATATCTGCATGATTCCTAAAGATTGTAGGACTCAAGAAGGCGCCGATCAAAGCCAAGCGCTATCCCATATCAAAGATTCGGATCAGGAATGGCCGAGGCTTGGTTTTCATAAATTCCCTGACCCCTGCGGCTAATCGCGTTTCTTACATATCCATTGTCTGATTAGGCGCAATTTAAAGCGGTAAAGCAGTTTTTACTGAAACAATACATTCCTTTCTCTAAAAAAAAGCTCGGATCATGTCACGCAAATCCCTTATTTGCGAATACCATTCCAGAAGCGGAACAATTCACAGGAATTAGGACATCAAGCAAATTCGCTTTCTAAGATTGAACATATTAGGGGCTAACCTAACCCCAATGTGAATTGTTTGAACTGGCAAGATAATCACGTAATTAAACCATCAACCTCAAAGGAGTAGAAAATGCGAAAATCAATCCTGCTTACATTGGGAAACGGGGCTCTATTCACACTGAAGATGTTCTGGTCCAATCCACAAGCCCATGGGGAGATAAAGGATCCCGGCCAAGGAGAATTGACCATAATCGCCCCTGACGGCAAGCCGGGGGACGCCTGCCCCCTGGAACACACTTCTGTTAACGCTGAAATATCGGGTTTTGTAACGCGTGTAACCGTCAAGCAGATATTTCACAACCCCACAGATGAAAAGATCGAAGCTGTGTACACATTTCCCCTTTCGTCGGAAGGGGCTGTGGACCATATGGTCATGAAGGTGGGAGACAGGGTTGTTA
>CAZFJT010000167.1:4350-6698 GCA_964519135.1 uncultured Syntrophales bacterium
AAGGGGCTCGTATCCCCACGGGCCGGACGCCGGAAAAAAGGGAAGAAGCCCGGCAAATATACGAAAGGGCCAGGGACAGAGGTCAGGTGGCCTCTTTGTTGGATCAGGAGAGACCAAATATATTCACGCAATCTGTCGCGAACATTATGCCTGGCCAGAAGATTGAGATAATCATAAAGTATTCAGAGATCCTTCCATACAGTGACGGCGCGTTCAAGTTTGTTTTTCCGATGGTTGTGGGACCGCGTTTCATACCAGGAAAACCCTCGGGCCATAAAGGTACCGGTTGGGCAAAGGATACTGATCAGGTCCCTGACGCGAGCCGTATAACTCCCCCTGTGGCTAAAAAGGGCAAACGCGCGGGCCATGACATAGATCTAACAGTTTCCATTGACGCTGGTGTCAAGATACTTGATCTGAAATCAGAACTCCATGAGGTTGAGACTAAAAAGGAGGGCGCTACAAAGGCCACTGTTGCGCTGAAAAACAAGAAGGAAATTCCAAACAGGGATTTTGTCCTGAAATGTTACGTGGCTGGAGAAGAGATCAAATCAGGTGTTATTACCCATAAGGACGGCGCCGAAGGTTATGTGACCGTAATAATGATTCCTCCCAAAAGGGTTCAGCCTGATCAGATCGCGCCAAAGGAGATGATATTCGTTATCGATTGTTCAGGTTCCCAGAACGGCAGGCCACTTGACAAAGCCAAAGAGACCATGAAGTACGTGATCGATAACCTCAATCCCAATGACACATTCAATATTATTGACTTCAATGTGAACGCGAGGATGCTCTTTTCAGAACCAAAGAAGAACACACCTGAAAACAGGGCCACAGCCCAGGAATACTTGAAATCATTGAGAGCCCGAGGCGGCACATGGATGGGACCGGCCATTAAGAAAGTCGTCAGCGAGCCCGCTGCTGAAAATAGGCTGAGAATAGTGACATTCATGACTGACGGATATGTTGGTAATGATTTTGAAATAATATCCCTTGTGAAAGATCTCAGGGGAGAGAGCAGATGGTTCCCATTCGGAACAGGAAACTCTGTGAACAGGTTCCTTTTGGACAATATGGCCAGAGTTGGCGGCGGAGAAGTTGAGTACGTGCTACTAAATTCAAAAGGGGAAGATGTGGCAAAGAAATTCTACAAAAGAATCGCGTCCCCAGTGCTGACCGACATAAAACTCAAGTTCGAAAATCTGGAAGTGAATGAAGTTTTCCCTGGGGAGATATCGGACCTTTGGGACAGAAAACCCCTGGTATTTAAAGGTAAATATAAAAAAGCAGGCAAAGGGGCGGTAAAAATAACCGGCTTTAGCGGAGGTAAACCCTATGAGCAGACCTTGGAACTGAAACTCCCTGAAAAGGAAAAGGCGAATAAGGCAATAGGGTCAATGTGGGCAAGGGCCAAGGTTGACGCGCTCATGGACGAGAATTGGATGGCCGCGCAAAAAGGTAAACCAAAGGAAGACATAAAGACTAAGATCATAGAAGTGGCGCTCAAACACAGCATAATGACTCAATATACGAGCTTTGTGGCTGTTGAGGAAACCACAATAACAGAAGGGGGCAAACCCAAGCGTATAACAGTCCCTGTGGAAATGCCCGATGGTGTGAGCAGGGAAGGTGTGTTTGGGGATAGTGATGGGTCAGTGAGCCTAAGGAAAGGCCTAGCGTCAGAAATGCTAGCCCCATCTTCTCCAACTTTGAATTATAATAGAAAAGCGCCCATGAAGGTGAAGGCCCCACATAAAGGAGCTTCCATAAGCAGGAACCAAGCGCCCTCTAGAAGAGACGCCTTTAGGAGACCTGAAACTGCCGGAATACCCCAGTCCGCGCCTAGCGAAATAGCCGCACAAGCCCCTGAACCATCATTGGAAATGGAAGAAAAAGCGGAAGACGCCAATATGGTCGATGAGCTGAGGCAAACCAGCGCTTCCAAACTGGCGCCAGAGTTAAGACGATTGGCGAAACTCTCAAAAGATAAGGGCAAGGAAGCTGATTTTTCAAAGGCCAATGTGGCTGTGGAAAAGGGCAAGGTCAGTGTTAAAGTCTGGATAGGAAAGATAAATGATGAGCTGGTCAAGAAACTTGAAAAAGCCGGCTTGGAAATAATCTTCAAGGCGTCCACAGGAAAAATGGTCATAGGTAAGATAGATGTGGAAAAACTCGAAGATTTGGCAAAGGTCCAAGAGATAAGGCTCATTGAGCCACTGGAAGTCAAAAAGGGCTGATTGTCCTAATGAAACCAAGTGGAGTGAATGTTTAGAGTAATTCTCGAAATAAAACACGCAATGGTCGGACGCTCGATGGGGAGGTCCAGGAGGGGAGGTCCTCGGCGGACC
>CAZFJT010000168.1:0-3275 GCA_964519135.1 uncultured Syntrophales bacterium
TTTAGACCCTGTTTGTTGGGCGTCTCTGCCCCTAATTGACCGATTCTTCTTCCTCTTTTCCAAGGACTATCTGTTGTACTCCACCGCAAACGGACTGCGCGTTATCTGGTTGATCCCATTGCTCGCACATATCCGATTCCTTTGCCGGACGGACCTCGACTATTTCCAGTTCATATTGGAGGGGGTACCCGGCCAATGGATCATTCAAATCAATGATTATGGTATTTTCGCGTATATCAGTGATTCTAACCGATTCCGGACCGTTCTCATAATTGGTGATTATTGGAAGCTCCATACCAATGTATGGTTCAAAGCCCTGTGGGAAAAAGAACTCGCTTTTGTCCTTTTCTACTACCCTCTCTTCAACTCTTTCTCCAAAAGCCTCTTCAGCAGGCACCAGAAAAGATAGCCTTTCCCCTGGGGCGTGTCCTATCAGGCGTTGTTCCAGGCCTGGGATCACATGGGAATATCCTGTAACGAATTCCAATACTTCAGGTCCATCTGCGCCTTTTAATACTTTGACACCAGGTATCTCCACCTTATAGCTGATTTTTACGAAAGTCTTTTCCGGCCCAATGAGGTTTTGTCCGGAATCGATCTCATTTGACATGATCTTTTTCTCCAAGTTCTTATTATATTTATTCATATTATTAGAGTTTTCCCCAATGGGCAAGTAGATTACAAAAACGCCCGCTGTGGCTGATCCGTGGATCATCTCATCCAGCATCGAACCTTCCATCCGCAGTCTTTAACTTCTAGTTCCGGTCTTTCACCACATACATCCCCTTTTTCAGGGCACCTGTTCTGGAAAGGGCAACCTTTGGGGATATCGCGCAGGTCCGGAACCACTCCTGGAATGACATGGAGACGCGTATGCCGACCGGCCTTCCTGGAACCCACAGCGGGAATGGACTCAAGTAAACCAATGGTGTACGGGTGTTGGGGAGACCTGAAAAGATCTTTTACCTCAGCTTCTTCCACTATGAGACCTGTGTACATGACCGCCACCCTGTCCGCCATTTCAGCTACAACCCCCATATCATGGGTAATAAGAATTATGCCTGTGTTGAACTTGTCCTTTATATCGTTCATGAGCTCAAGTATCTGGGCCTGTATGGTAACGTCCAAAGCAGTGGTAGGTTCATCCGCGAGCATTAGCCTTGGATCACAGGCCAGGGCCATGGCAATGATAACCCTTTGTCTCATGCCGCCGCTCATAAGGTGCGGGTAATCTTTGGCCCTTTGGGCTGCTGAAGGTATTCCCACTTTCTCCAGCATACCGATAGATTCCTTGAACGCTTCTGACGCGCTCAGCCCCTTATGAACCCTCAAGACTTCCCCTATCTGGTCTCCCACCCTGAAAACCGGATTTAGAGAGGTCATGGGTTCCTGGAATATCATGGATATTTCATTTCCCCTTATTTTACGCATCTCACTTAAAGGGAGTTTCAAAAGATCCCGGGAACGGAATAGGGCTTCCCCGCCCACAATTTCTCCTGGCGGGCTTGGAACCAACCTCAAAATCGAGAGAGCCGTAACACTCTTACCGCACCCGGATTCACCAACAAGTCCAAGAGTCTCGCGCTCATCAACTTTAAGGTCCAGGTTGTCAACAGCCACAGCTTGGCCCTGATCGGATCTAAAGACAGTGGTCAGACCATTTATATTAAGCAGGTCATTCATGGGCCCATGTTTTACGCTGGAATCGGGCAAATCTCAAGGGGATAATCTTTTACAGCCAAGGTCAGCGGGTTGATAACGGGGATCTCTGCTCATTTGAAAGCAGCCCTAGATTGGCGCTAGGGGCAATATAAAGAAGGCGCCAAAGAACCCCGCGCCAAAACATAATAATGACACCAGTAGGGCAAGGACGAGAAAGGAGCTTTTGAGCAAAAACGCGTCCAGCGCGCCGCACAACCATAGGCAGATGGCTATTAGCAGAGAAGGGTTTTGAATGTCGTAGTCCATGTCATGGGAGATAAACAATGGGACCAAATACAGGGCCACATTGGCCAGGAATAAGAGACCCGCAAATATCCGGCCTCTGACAATTTGTCCTAATCCTGGAAAGATCAAGGAGAGTATCGAAGATGTTACCCTTGATTTATGTGTGGGCTGGTTCGCCTCTTTTTGCCAGGTTAAAGCCATTGCATCCCCTGCCTGAGATTATTGAGCCCCTATAATATACTGTTATAGTAAAGTCAATCAGGTATGTATTTTTTGGGGCAAAGATAACCCTCTGCCTAAGCGCTGTTGAATAGCCGGCTAGGTTAGGATTATCCCTCCATATTACCTGTTAAAAACCGGCTTCCTCTTCTCCAGAAAAGCTTGAATACCCTCCATCCCGTCTTCGGTTCCAGCGACCTTGCACAGAGCTGTCCTCTCGTTTTCCAGTTGGGTCTCAAAAGAAGTGTTATATGATGCGTTAATAAGCTCTTTAACATTTGCGAATGACGCGAGAGATTTGCCCTTGAGGTCTTCCGCCACGGCCAAAGCGGTATCCCACAGTTCGTCATCCTGGGTAAGTTTGGTGATAAGCCCCATTTCCAAAGCCTCACGGGCCTGTATGGCAGGATCAAAGGCTGCAATCTCCAAAGCCTTAGCCAGTCCCACCAGTCTTGGTAAGGTGAAGGTCCCTCCGCCGTCAATGGTGAGTCCATTGGATGTATAAGCCTGTCTGAAAATCGCGGACTCTCCGGCAACCCTAAAATCACACGCGAGGGCCAATGAGAAGCCTCCACCTGCCGCGATACCGTTAACAGCGGCAATCACGGGTTTAGGCATCCTTCTGATCTCCAGGACAGCCTGATGGTACCTTGCCGCAAGGTTATGGAAAGCCGACGCGTATCCTTCAGCCCATGAGTCTATGGCCCTTTAATCTGCGCCCGCGCAAATAGCGTTTCCCGCGCCTCCCAGTACAATGGCCCTAATAGTGTCATCCGCTGCAAGGTTGATAAGATAATCGGCCAGGCTTGATATCATCTCCAGATTGAAGGCGTTCAGGGCCTTTGGCCTATCCAGAACTATAGTGGCGACATCTCCGCAAAGGGTGGCTTTAACAGTGGACTCCATCCTGATCCTCCAGGCGCCGGCCTTGATGGGCCGAGGCCGGTTTATTGCAAGCTATGGGCAGATTTTGAGGTTACAACAATCCCGGCGCGAAGTCATACAACAATCGTGTAAAAAAAGACCTTCGTTACTCGCCGTAATAGTGAATCGAGCCAGTTCAGCGGAACAAGTTTCTCAACCTAGGGCCAGACTGCCTCCATCCACAT
>CAZFJT010000168.1:3285-6679 GCA_964519135.1 uncultured Syntrophales bacterium
GCCGTCGGCGCAGATCGTCTGGCCGGTGATGTAAGTAGCTGAATCAGAGCACAGGAACAGGACTGCGCCCACAATATCCTCAGGTTCACCCAATCTGCCCATGGGAATCTTTGCAATGAGCTGTTTCTCCATTTCCGGATTCATCCATATGGGTTTGCTGAAATCAGTCTTGGTCATACCAGGGCCCACCGCGTTAACCCTGACTTTTATGGAAGCCCATTCTATGGCCATACACATGGTGAGGCTCTTTAACGCGGCTTTGCTGGCCATGTACATCCCCATCATCGGGCCGCCCCTTTCAGCGCCCACTGTAGTCACGTTTATTATGGAACCGCCGCCCTTTGAGGCCATTATCTTGGCGCACTCTCTACCCAGCACAAAGGGGGCTTTTACATTTACATTGAATATTTTGTCAACCCCATCTTCCCTTAAGTCCATCAGAGGCCTTAGGAAGCTCCTGGCCGCGTTGTTGACCAATATGTCTATCGCGCCGAAATGTTCCTGGGTGTCCTTAACAAGCCCGTTTATGTCATCGATCTTGCTTAAATCAGTTACTCTGGCCAGCGCCTCTTGGCCCTTTGATTTAATTTCCGCTTCAGTTGTTTTTAATTCTTCCTCGGATCTGGCCGCTAGAACAACCTTTGCCCCTGAATCGGCCAATCCCATGGAGATCGCCTTTCCAATTCCTTTTCCGCCTCCAGTTACAATTGCAACCTTTGATGTGAGATCTATCTTGTCAGTCATACAACACCTCCCGGAATATTACCCCACGGCCCAGGGCCGCTTCTGAATCCTGGATTCAAAGTTGATTCATACAACCATTTGACCATCTGTAAGTGGCGATTGACAACAGAATAATGTAATTAGTGAACATGGAGGCTAACGAAAAAACCGTTGAATATGAAGGAAGTTAAGAGTTATGAATAATATTCCGAAAAATTGTAGCGACTATTGTTCGAAAAGATTCCAAAGGTGATCTGAAAATGAACCTGATACCCAAAGATAAGGTAGATCCATGGTACTGGGGATATGCCTTTCAGGGCGCGGTAGTTCTTGGGACCGCGCCGATATTGATACCTATAATAGTGGCCAAGTACGGTGGCGCGGCCCATGCGGGCGCGGTGGTCGCGTCTTTTTATTTGGGCCAACTTACCGCGCCTTTTTGGGGTCGGCTGGCTGATAAGACAGGCCTCCACAAGGCCCTTTTTCTTTCAGGTTTCATTCTGTTGGGGCTGGGTTTAGGTCTTTTTGTAATTGGAAAGCTATTGTGGATATGGCTTGCCCTTGGTTTTGTTCAAGGCGCGGGCGCGGCTGTGAGCAACACTGTAGCCGGCATGAACATAGTGGAGTTCAGACCTAAGGAAGAATGGGAAGGCCGCATTGGATGGCTTCAAACCCTTTACGGGACAGGACAGACATTAGGGCTTGGCCTGGCCGCAATACTCCAAAAATGGCCCGAGGCTGGGATGATCGTGTCCGCAGCCCTTATGGCGCCGGGAATATTATTGGGAATAAAGGGCGCGCCACAAGGAAAACCCAAAGCAAAGCAGGGCGAGAAACCTTTAAACCACAGGAAATTGAGGCCTAACCTGGGATTTATGGGTATGCTCCATCATTATCATCGGCCCACATTGGCCACACTATCGCATTTCCTGCAACCCTGGAAGTCGACTTTTGGACTTTATTTGGCCGGGTGGTTTGTTGTGATGTTCGGGACCTGGCTCGTTTATAATCTATATCCACTGGTCATGAAAGATGTGTACGGTATCGGCGCGGGCCTTTCATCACTTTACTATGCAGTGGGGGCTTTTCTGGGTATTTTCTTTTACGCGCTCTCTGGTTCCCTTGGGAAGAAGATAGGCGATATAAACGTTTATTTAGTGGGAATAATAGCCAGCCTGATTTCTATGGGGTCAATGAGCCTGCTGATATTTATTGAGACAAATCTGACCTGGCTTCTCGCTCCCCTGAGTTTCATCATAATGCCAATTGCCTGGTCTCCATTGATAGTCGCGGGCATGGCCTTGACAGCAGAGTTGAGCCCGGTTGAGCAGGGTGAAGCCATGGGAATATTCAATGCGAGTTCCGCTATAGCCAGTGTGTTGAGCGCGCTGGCGGCAGGGGTCTTGGCCTCGCAGTTCGGATATCAGGTGATTATTCCAACCGCTTTTGTCGTCACCATTATTGGTATGTTTCTCACCTTGAGATTAAAGGGGCTTACTGTAAAGGATGAAGGCAATTAGGCCGGAAAGGATGATGGAATGAAAGGTCTTGTCATATATTGATCACAGCCCCTTCTCTGGCTGCGTCCACAGCTATTGAGGCGCCCTTTGAAGATATTAAATCCGAGCATTGGCTGATCATGAGTTCCACTTCTCGATCCTTTCTCCAAGGATCATGATGGAAAAGTATCAACTTTTTAACCCCTGCCTCAACTGCAAGCTCCACAACAGATTCAATACAGGAATGGCCCCAACCCTTCCTTAGCTCATACTCCTCGTCCAGGTACTGGCAATCGTGGGTGAGCGCGTCCGCGTCTTTGCAAAAATCGACGAAATCCTTAAAGGAACTACCTTTCCATCCGTCCTTCTTTAATTCGTTGTCAGTTAAAAATACAAATGATCCTGAAGCTTCAGTGAATCGAAAACCCATACCGCCCTGGGGATGCTGCAATGACTGGGGTTTTATCAATGTATCTCCTATCTCCAGCGGGCCTTTGGATAGTTTATCGCTATCTTTGATGCGCGCGAGCAGGGAGTCAAAAGTCAATGGCCATGTCCCATCAATGAGATTCCGGCTGAAAACATTGCGCAGGCCTTCCATACGCTTGTTAAAGCCATCCACCACAATATGGGTTGACTCATGGAACAGAGGAGAGAAGAATGGGAAGCCAACCATATGATCCCAGTGGATGTGAGTAATAAGTAAATGAATATCCACGGTTTCCATCTTCTGGGAAAGGTGATCTCCGAGTGTCCTTATGCCTGTTCCAGCGTCTATTACAACTGTTTGGCCTGAAGAAAGGGTTAATTCCACACAGGTTGTGTTACCGCCAAACACCACTGTGTCCGGTCCAGGAGAAGCAATGGAGCCTCTTACGCCCCAGAATTTAATTTCCATGATATTCTCGACAATATTGAATTTCGATAATTCAGGAACAATTTACATTACAGCTCGAGGTGATTCAAGCCATATGGAATGATTAAATGGAGATAGTTTTGAGTACAATCAGGCTTAGAGCCATTCCGAGCGCAATAATTAGGCAATGGTAAAACATCAAAGGAAAATGGGAAACAGCGCTCATATTAAAGATAGGTAAAATAAGTATTTAGGATGCAGCGTTCGGATATGAATACATTGGACAATATTTATTCACAGCAGGACGATTCCAGTC
>CAZFJT010000169.1:0-6672 GCA_964519135.1 uncultured Syntrophales bacterium
CTGTGAACGTACGGTCCGGCCACCAGCGCGTCTATATTGCCGAGGATATCTCCGGCAAAAGGGTTCTGTTCAATGCGGTCAAGGGTGTATCCTGAAAAGACTATCACTGAGAGCTTCGAGTTTCTTTTAATGGTTCTAAGCAGTTTTGCCAGGCCCATGGGTTGATCCAAAGGTTCACCGCCGGTTATTGTAATACCTTCTATGGTGTCCGCATATGTCATGACGGTTTCAAAAACCGCTCTCACAGGGATGACCAAAATCGGCCTGTTGTGGTGGGTCTCTGGGTTGAAGCAGCCCTCACATCCCAATGAACAACCTTGGAACCAGATTACAGTGCGTATCCCTGGTCCGTTTGCCCTGCTCCTAGGCATTATGAAACGAAGGTTGAGGATCTCAGGCTCCTATATTTTAGGCATTTCAATGGCCAATTAAACTGATTATCTTCAGGCCAGGCGCTAAGGTATGATTATTCAGAATAGAAAAGAGACCTGGGGCCCAGCCTTCTGGGTTTGAAAGGATCAAAGGAATACCCCCTGTATACGTATATCTCCCTTATGGGCTCGTTATGATACATCACTTTGTATGGGGGGAGTTCCTTAACCTCCTTAAAATTTTCATATATCGTGGTCCTGACTTTGTCGCTGGGTTTCAGCCTCCTGGATGTAACGAACAGTATATCTCTTTGGGCCAGGTTGTCAAAAGAAGGTTCCCAAACATCAAACTGGGTCGGCCTCCTCCATGGGGCCAGGTAACGCGCCTTTGGTAATCCGGGCACGTTGAATTCCAGTATAGCGCACATTTGATATTTATCACCAGCTATCACTTCTCTTTCTTGCCTAAGGTTTGCCACGTGAATACCCAGTTCTCTCCATCCCCTTGTTTCCCATATGATTCTGTCAGCCTTGCCCAGCTTCCTTTCAAGCCAGGCCGGCGCGAGGCCAACCCACCCATGGATCACAATAAGTAATACAGGGATCACTGAAACAGCCATTCCGAGTTTGAGATAGCGCATATTGAAATTAGTAAAAAAGGCGTCGCGGTAATAGTATCTTTTGCCGCATATGAGGTTGACAGCGAGTATTGCGAGTGGAGGATACGCCATAATAGCCCAATTTGCTTCCACATGACCTTTAAAGGCAATTATTCCAAATAGGGCAACTGGAAATGAGAGACAATACAGTAATAGCTCTTCGTTTCCAAGGGGCGCGGATCTCTTTATTAATCTCGTAATTGAGGAAAAGATCATGGCCCAGTAAAAAAGTGGGGACAGCACAAGGAATTGGGCCAGATGATACCCGAGGCCGTCTGAGAGTTTCCGCGTTATGGAGTCTGAACCTGTGCCTATGAAAAGTATGTGATACAGGGAAGCCCAATCGTGTTTTATGTTCCAGATTATTATGGGTATTGTGAAGGCCAGGGCCATCCCCACTGAAATCCATGTTTCTTTCTTGAGTAAGTATGGTCTGAAGTCTTTTGAGATTAAAAAGAACAATAAAAGGCTCGGGAGAAGCAGAACTCCCGTGTATTTAGAGAGAATCGCCAGTCCTGCAAACAGTCCGATTATATACAGCCATATGTTTTCCTTGTCCTTGATGAACCTGGCAGCGGCCCAAGTTGCGGCGACCCAGCAGAAGATCAACGCGTTGTCATGCATCGCCAAAGCGCCCCCCAGAAGAGCCACAGGGGTCAAATTAAACAGGAACGCGCACAAAAGGGCGGGCAGTCTTTTTTTAAACAAAAGTAATAGTCCACCGGGCTTGAAGCGGTTCTGCGCCCGGTTCGATTGGATGGGGAGACCATCTCCCCCTCCAAACCTCCCCCATCGTGATTCCAAATGTTTATGGCGACCACGGTGAACGCTTACAAACAAAATTACATAGATTCTGTAAATCAGGTATGTTGATAAAAAAGATAGAATAAGGAATGGAAGCCTGACAATAAATGGTGTGTGACCTTGTAGCAGTTCAGTTGAGAGCCTAATGAGGTACGCGACCATGCCTGAATTGTCGAAGTAAGACCAGTCTATACGCCTGGACCAGGCCCAATAGGAGCATTCATCAGGGATAAGGTTCACCCATTGGCAGAACATCACTCTGAAAAGGAATATCGCGGCCAGGCCCAAGATCAGCGGGAATGTGTACGGTGTTTTTTTCCAGGTTGTGAGATTGGGTTCAGATTCATGTTGCAAGGGGGCTTCCATGGGGGCATTATACATCATATATGGGAAGAATAACGCTCCTTTCAAAAGGATTTCAGTAATCCCTCAGTTGTTGGCGGCAGAGAGGAGAGAATCTGGGGATGGAAGTAGCGTGAGCCGAACCGGGCGGCGGAAGTCCGATGAGCGAAGTTTGCTGAGCTTGCGAATTTAAACACAGCGAATCGGATTTCCTGTCAACAGGCTCAAGGCCGCGCCCCAAATCACTGAGGAGTTAAAGGATTTCATTGTAAAAGGGGAGAGGGAATGTCAAGGATTATAGTAATGATTCATGGTATGTGGGGAGGCCCATGGTACTGGGAGGACTATAAAGGTTTCTTTGAAAGAAAGGGATACGAGTGCCGGCCCGTAACCTTGAGGTATCATGATATTTCACCCGATGATTCCCCACCCCAAGGGCTTGGTGAGACGAGTCTGTTGGATTATATACGCGATCTGGAAGACACTATAAACAAGATGGATCAGAAGCCGATCATCATGGGGCATTCCATGGGCGCCTTCATTGCCCAGGCCCTTGCTGAAAGAGATCTTTGCTCCTGCGCTGTGCTCCTTACACCAGCCGCGCCCAGGGGGATACTGGCCCTGACTCCCTCTGTGATTAGGACCTTCCTCCCTATCATGACAAAATGGGGTTTTTGGAGAAAACCCGCAAAATTACCCTTTGAAAATGCGGTTTACTCTTGTCTACATCTACTTCCCCCTAATCAGCGGAAACAGGTTTATGATCAAATGGTGTACGAATCCGGAAGAGCGGCTTTTGAACTAGGGTTCTGGCTCCTGGACTCCACAAAGGCTTCCAAGGTGGATGAAACCAAGGTCAAATGTCCCATATTGGTTATTGGCGCCAAAGAGGACAGGATAACCCCTGTGTCGGTGGTAAGGAAAGTGGCAAAAAAATACGGTTCAACTGCAACTTACAAGGAGTTTTCCAACCACGCCCATTGGGTTGTTCAAGAGCCAGGTTGGGAGGATATAGCCGATTATGCGGCCCAGTGGCTCGAAGAAAAGGGCTGCGCAAAGTAATGGCGTGAAGGCGGGCTTTGGGTCAGTTTGAATCTTCATTACAGGGCATTATTTATTGGAGTCTTGTGAGAGTTGGCGTATGAGTTCCGATCACGACAAACCAAAATGTCCACAAGTCGCTTGCCACAGAGACCTCACCCTGGAGTCGCCTGGGCAAGGTTAGACTGAAAAGATTCTAACGGATTATCATTGTATCAAAATAATTGACAAATGAGGCTGGAGATTAGAACGGATGCCGCCGGTAAATGTCATATTCTACCAGGAGGGTGATAAAGTAGAGATGCGGGATTGGCTGCGTGGACGCGCCGAAAAAGAGCAAGAAATCTGCGTTGACCGCTTAATGAGCCTTCAGGAATTTGGATTCGAACTAGATTTTCCAGCTTGTGAACATCTCGGAGATAAGATCTACCAATTACGCGCACGTAAGGACAAAATAAGATTGCGTATGCTATACTTCTTCCATGAGCGAACGGTTGCGGTTGTAACCCACGGATTCCAGAAGAAGACAAAAAAGACGCCTCCTGTTGAAATCGAAAAAGCAAAAAAGAAAAGGACAAGATATCAAGAGGCGCCAGAATCCCATACCTTTTATTGGGAGCCGGACAATGACTGAGAAGAAACTGAGTAGTGATGCGGTTGAATGGACATACAAAGAGTTCATAAAGGATGATCCCGAACGGGTCGCTCGATTAGAACTAGTACGCGCCCGATCTGCTCTTGCTCGAAGTGTGTACGATATTCGGAATAGATTAGGAATGACCCGTGAGGATCTGGCTATGCATTCAGGATTGACACCGGAGACCATTGAGGACATTGAGGAGACAGACTACGATGGTAATTGGGACCAAGCGATAGAGCGAATTAAAGTTGGGTTCGGGGAGTGGCTTACTGACGTGGTAGCCCCAACCTACAAGCCAAACAAGCCTGAGCGACAGAACCATTATCGAACAGAGGAGCTGGCGGTGTTGCTCGACACTTTGCGTCAGAAGGAAATCAAACTTCATTCCGCTGGTGGAATGGCATAAGAATCGACAAAGTCAACGATAATGGGGTCGGCCATGGAGGATTCTCGATCACCTTTGCCCAATTCCTTTTAGTGAGATGCGCCCTGAGAGCTCGATCATCTGTACACACTTAACTGTTTCAACTTTATTGGTCTTTGAGCGCTGGACCCTTTTTCAGTATACCTCAAGTGCCTGGCTATGTTTTCCTTGGGAAGGTATTTTTCATAGCCAGGCCATTTATCAAAGCCGTCTGTCTCAAATTCTTCCTCTTTAATCCAAGGTTTCCACTCAGATCCGTCCATTGATAGCTCCAGGATCCATTTGTCTGGAACAGCTTTTTCATCGGCCCACACAATTCTCATCCTGGAAACAGGCTTCACAGAGCCAAGATCCAATGTTAATGAAGCAGGCGCTCCATTGTGATGCTGTACCTCAAATACTTCCTCTCCTGGATAACCTTTTAGTATGCGCAGCCCGTGGTTTGAAGCCTGGCCGCGAACAAAAACCTTGGAGTTTTTTGAGTAATCATGGAAATAGCTGTCAATGTCTTCCGCCAAGGTATCAGAGGGTAGAAGCTCCAAATCGAAGATCCTGGTCTTAACCTCATTTGCCAGCAGTTTTCCGAGAATGTAGTTCGCTCCGTTGGTCACATGGCACCAATCAGTGAACACCCATTCATTAACATTATCAAAACATGTGGTTAGATCGAGGACCTCGGTCCCGGCCAGCTTACCCCTGTCAATGATACGTTCCACAAGGAGATCATAAGTTTCCTTCGCGTCAAAGAATCCCACCTTTCGCATACCTGCAACCTGGGAGATCTGTTGCTCCATTGGTGTCAATTTCTTTTTGCAATTCCTGAACATAGGTTGGAGGGCAAATATATGTGGAACATTGTCCGTTTCCAGGGTAGTGTGGTACATCGCGGCCACATCAGCCACCTGATCTATATTCTTGTTTCTATATTCTATCATCTGTGGAGTCGCGTCCATTGGGTGGGAGGCAAAGCCCCTGCTCTCCATAATGACACCTGGGCCCTGGCCATGCTGCAACGCCAGCCAGGTGAAGAAATACGTGTTTCTCTTGAGCCACAGGGTCAAATAATTCACCATACCCCTTTTGCCCATGTCCATGATTTCAGTTATGATCTCGTAGTACTGGCCTTCAGTAAAATAGTTCCAGTCCTTTAACGGCCTCGCCACTGTGTGGACCTCGTTCGCGCCGTCAAGGGACACCACCAGATCAGGCTTAAAGAGCCTGAGTTTGCCCATGTACCTCAATAGATCGTTCTGGATCACATAACCTGGAACTCCCGCGTTGATTACTCTCACACGCTTTCCTTCAAGTTTTTGGGTTATTCTTGGATCAGCGTTGAGAATTTTTTCCATGATGTGGGGTATGTTCCATCTGTAGGTTACTTCGTAAAAATCCGTTATCTCATCCGCCGGAGGGACCGGGCCTCTGCCATAAACCACTGAACCGCCTGTTACAAAAACCCTGTATTCGTCATCGGGTTTGTCCAAGGGAGTATCTTCAAAGTCCTTGAAGCTCTGCTCATTAATATATTCCACCGCGTTTCCCAATCTTGTATTCCTAGTGGCGGCAAATCCTGGAGTAGGTTCGTACCCGTACACAGGCGCAACCTGCTGGGAGCTTCTTCTGGCAAGATCCAGACTCTTACCCGCGTATGCCTGGCCTAGCCTGCTGTTTTTTACTTGCAGATAAGCATAGTATTCTATTGCGGCCAGCAAACCCGCTGTTATGGCGATAAGGAAGCAGACGAGCAGCAAGGAAAACACGAAGTTCAGAAAAGGCTTACTTTTTGGGCCTCGCTCTTGGACATTGTCTTTACTAATATCATCAGAGTTGGATTCCAGAGGCTTGTTGGGCTCAGTCATTTGAATTCCTCTTTTGGGCGCAATATAAAAACGTGTTTTCAGGCGCCCACGGACTTAATACTAGAAAAGGCGCTTTGAGATCAAGTGGCTTGGGGAATTTTCATTTAACAACGATTCTCATAATTGAAGGTTGAATAAAATATGGCTCACATACGTGCCCGATTTCAGTATCATCGAAAATTCGCGTTATCAAAAAAAGCCCTGCCCATATGGTTGACTTAGAAGTCAATTTGTACGACACTCAACAGGACAAACTTGATCAGGCGCATATATTGTTTACTGGATTCCTTGATCATTGATTTTTCTCAATGATTTTTACAGAGACGCAGTTTTTATAGAAAGTGAGCCGGATATGATCCTAGATTTCCAATCAAACAGTCTAACAAATGTCGAGATGCTGGCGCCCGCGTTGTGGCGTATATTTACGCGATATGATGACAACCTCTTCTCAGTGGATCTCACTTTGGATGTGGCCCAACCGGCCTTGGACATTAGGAACGCAGTGGTGGAAGTTCGCAGAGATGTTCTGGGT
>CAZFJT010000170.1:0-6651 GCA_964519135.1 uncultured Syntrophales bacterium
GTTAACATTCCGTATATTCATGGTTCCGGTCTCATTGGTATTGGATTCAGCCTGTTCGTTGTGGTAATCGCAGCCCTGAATCTTGTGCTTGACTTTGATTTCATCGAAAAAGGCGTGAAGATGGGCGCTCCCAAATATGTGGAATGGTACGCGGCGTTCGGGCTCATGGTAACTCTGATCTGGCTTTACATAGAAATCCTAAGATTACTGATGAAGATTCAGTCCAGGGATTAATTTGGGCCGACAAATCGATAAATGGATCAATTCCATAAATCCTGGGATCTTATCACGCCTAAAATTGTCACAACACCATGACTATTAATTGGTCGAAGTTAGTAATATTGACTAATTAGGCGCAACATGATAAAATGCCTAGTATTCGCTTAAGTTTGAAACAAAAAGATCACAAAACTCGCATACTGTACTGGTAAATAAGATTGCGAGCAAAAGATTACAGCCAAGGCCGCAAGGTCATTAGCCCGATCTGAAGGAGAGGATCAATGGCGCGATTAATCATTATAATTTCCACTTTGGTGATTGCATGGGCGCCTGCTCTGCACAGCGCTGAAGTTTACTGGCGGGGATTTGATCCAAAAGACTTCGAGATCTCCGACAAAGACTTTGATATAGATCTCAGCACAAAAGGCGAAAAATCCTTTGGCGAAAAAGAGATATATATGGAGGGCATCAATCCTGAAGCCGTAGGCGCGCTACAGAATCCCCATGATATAACTACACCCCCAGGAGAGACGCCGCCAGCCCAGGAAAGTGTAGGAGTTCCATTTCGCAGACCCCCATCTATCAGGGAGACAAGACCAAGACCCAGGCCGGCCTCGATTCCGCCGCCTCCAACCCGGAGGACACTCTCCAGGACCAGCCCAACAGTAAAACCTGCCGAGAGCCAATCAGACGCGGATGATAAACCGGGCCCAACAGTGTTGGAAAAAAGACCTGACGAAAAAAAGCTTCAATGGGGAAGAGTTGAACTCAAGCCTGACCAGGATCGCAAGGCCAAGTTCAAGTGGGGCAGCAATAATTAATATTTGTGGCTGAACAAAAAATTAACGCAATATAAACAAAGTAGTTCCTATAGCTCCTATGTTCGCGGCCGCTTTTCACAGGACTTTGCAGAGTATTTCAGGCATCGTCATCCGTGGCGGCTGCGAATCGCCGATATAACTTTCCTGAATAAAGAAATCGTCCACTTCCTGAATCAGCCTGACTCTTTTTGAACATGAAGAGTCTAATAATCATTGCGTTTTTGTGATATATAGTGGGGGTAATTGAGCGTGTGATTTCGGGAGGTGCGCAGTTATTACATGGGGCTGCCTCAACTAGATGAACGGCTGGAAGAGCCGGATATTCCAATATCTGAATCAGAAGATAAGCCAAAACCTTCCAGATTACGCAGGGCGCTGATCTGGATAAAGGCCTTTCTTTACAGGCAATTTGTTGCGCCTTTAAGAAAGTCCACCAGACCGCCTTGGTACGACGCGAGGGGGGTGGCTGTGGGATTATTTGTGGGTTTTGGTGTGCCGGTTGGCGCGCAATGCCTGAGCATGATCTGTTCGAGGATCGTTATGCGGTACAACCTGCTTGCCGCTTTTGCTTTCAGTTTTGTAACCAACCCTATAACTTTTGTTCCAATGTATTATGGCTATTATTACCTCGGCTCTTTGATAATTGGCGGGGAAGATATACTCACAAGAAAAGAATTTTCCGCTACAATAAAACCTCTACTAAAAGCTGAACATTTTGTTGAAAGCTTGAGCGCGATTGCGTATTTGGGCCAGGATTTTTTAATAAGATGGTTTATAGCTGCGATGATATTTGCTATTCCCGCCACCATAGCCGGCTATTACCTGACCAAGAGATTTCAGAAAGCAAGGTGCGCGCATAGGGCCAAAAAGATGGGAATTGCCTATAATAAACTGTTGGAAGATCTTGAAGAAAGACTCCAAGTTGACGAGCGGTCCGACAATAACCTTTTCCCAAAGGGTTAACCCGTAGTTGGCCTGATCTCAGTCCGGAACCCCTGAATCTATCCATTTGGCGATTTCATCTATTTGATCATCAGGAATATATGGCCCCCTTGACGGCATTCTCCTGTACCCGCCAATATTCCTTCTAAGTATTTTGATGAGATTTGTTTCCTCTGCTCTGTTGTTTCCGATCTTGTCCTCATCCACAAGAGTTAGGTCATATGGAGAGCTGGCAAGAAGATTTTCCTTTGTGTCCCAATTTAGATCTCCCTGGTGGCTGGGTTTTAGTTTGGGTTCCCTATTGTTCTCTTCTTCCCAGCGTTTCAATGAATTATCCAAAATTTCTTTAACCCGCTTCCATGTAACATCAACCATTTTCCACTCCCACTCAATAGAGCTGCTATATACAAGATAAGTAAATCATTATGGGGCTCCAGTAAATGGCATATTAAAATAAAAAAACCCCGTCACTCATTTAGAGGACGGGGCGCCAAAAATTATGGCTAATGAAACAAGGTATTCAAATTAAATATTACCCGACGATTATCGGCACAAGCAGAAGCGCGACCATATTGACAACCTTGATAACAGGGTTGAGCGCAGGGCCGGCTGTATCTTTGTACGGGTCTCCAACTGTGTCGCCGGTAACAGCCGCTTTGTGGGCTTCGCTTCCTTTTCCGCCAAGATTTCCATCTTCAATGTACTTTTTGGCGTTATCCCAGGTAGCTCCACCGGTTGTCATGGCTATGGCCAGGAATATACCCACAACGATACTTCCGATGAGCATTCCGCCAAGGGCCTCTTTGCCAAGACCAGGTATGAACGCCACAGCCAGAGGGATCGCAACCGGCAGTATGGCCGGGATGATCATCTCTTTCTGGGCGGCTGCTGTAACAAGGTCAACGCATTTTGCGTGCTCGGCTTTCGCGCCTTCCTTGCCTTCTTTAAGGCCAGGGATCTCGCGGAACTGTCTGCGAACTTCTTCAACAACAGCGCCAGCGGCTTTTCCAACCGCCAGCATACAAAGAGCTGCAAAGAAGTAAGGAATAATTCCGCCTATGAGCAATCCCACAAGAATCTTGGGATCCGACAGATCAAAGGATCCTGCTGTGCCGGCAATTTCCTCAATGGCCCTGGTATATTCGGCAAAAAGCACCAGAGCGGCCAGCGCAGCCGAACCAATGGCGTATCCCTTTGTAACGGCTTTTGTGGTGTTACCAACAGCGTCCAATGGGTCTGTGCGGTTTCTCACTTCCTCAGGAAGGTCGGCCATCTCAGCAATACCACCCGCGTTGTCTGTTATGGGACCATATGAGTCGATGGCCACTACAATGCCGGTCATGGAGAGCATGGAAACAACGGTGATAGCTATTCCGAACAATCCGGTTCCAGCATTGACGGTGAAACCGCCACCAAGGGAGAAGGCTATCATGATAGACCCGGCAAGAACTATGACCGGAAGGACCGTTGAAATCATACCCACCGCGAGGCCGGCGATGATGTTTGTAGCGTGTCCTGTCTCACTCGCGTTGGCCACGTACTTAACAGGGCTGTACATACCTGTGAACCACTCGGTGATAACAACAATAAGACCTGTTAGCGCTAATCCCACCAAGGCCATATAAAAGACGTTCATAGGTGAGATGATATATTCTTCGCCTGTCAGAGGCGCGCCAATGGGCAAATACTTCGCGACAAAGAAGAAGGCTATCGCGGCAAGAATACCGGATACAGCCATTCCCTTGTAAAGCGCGCCCATTATGTATAGGTCCTTCTCGTCTTTGCTCCTGCTCAAGCGGACAAAGAAGGTTCCTATAATGGAGGCGATAATCGCTGCGCCACCAATGAGTAGGGGCAAGAAAAACGCGCTTGAATCCATGCCGAAGATTGACTTGGCAAGCAACATCGCTGCAACGATAGTAACTGTGTATGTCTCATAAAGGTCAGCCGCCATACCTGCGCAGTCACCCACATTGTCGCCCACGTTATCTGCTATAACGCCTGCGTTGCGGGGATCGTCTTCAGGCAGATCGGCTTCCACTTTTCCAACCAGGTCTGCGCCCACATCAGCGGCCTTTGTGTAGATACCACCACCCACACGGGCGAAAACGCTCATAAGTGAGCTACCAAAGCCCAAGCCAACCATTGCTATGAAGATGGCTTTTGGATCGGTATCATATGAACGCGCAAGTAAAAAGAATGCCGCGACACCGAATAGCGCCAGGCCGGTGACTATGATGCCTGTAACGGATCCACCCTTAAACGCGACATCCATGGCGTCCGGCAAGCTCTTGCCCGCTGCGGCCGCGACGCGAACGTTCGCGCCTGTTGAAACCTTCATGCCAATGAAGCCCGCAAGAGCGGAGCCTATTAAACCAATGGCAAAACCAACGGCTGTCATAGAGCTTAGTGTAAGCCATAGAATTATGAAAAGAATGACCGCTATAATTGCAACAGCCTTATACTGCCGCATTAAATAAGCCATAGCGCCTTCGGCCACAGCATTGGAGATTTCCTGCATACGGGGATTTCCAGCATCCTGCTTGAAAACCCATCCTGCAATTATCAGACTGTAACCGATACCAAGGGCGCCGCAGATTAGCGCTGCGTAAACAACCCAATCCATCCACCTACCTCCTTTAGTGTTATTGCCTCAAAGTAAATATGGGTAAACACGACTTGTTCGCCGCAGATTAATTGCAAATACGCATCATGTCAAGGAAAAATAAGTTGTTCCATAGATGGGGGCAGGTTTTACAGGAGTTTGATGTCTGATGTCATACCAGCGAGAACAGAGACTTGGTCATTTAATTTTATGCGACTTTGGCGAAAATTAACCCAACAGTCGGAATATCTCCACCTCTTTTGTTTTCCCTTGAACACATACTCTAAGGGGGCCCTTAACCTTCCTATGCAAAGTGAGAGATCTGTAAGTTTCGCCGCTTATGAGGATGTCTGCGCCAATTTGTTTTGTAAGGTCTTGGATTCTTGAGGCTATATTCACATTATCACCAACCATCGCATATGAGATCTTGTGCTTGCCTCCAACGATCCCGGCCAAGGCTTTTCCAGTATGAACCCCTATGCCATGGCGTAAAGGCGCTGCTCCTGATTGGACCCTGTTACGATTAAGCTCTTCCAGTGATTTTCTCATGGACAAGGCCGCGGCCACTGCTTTATCCGCGTGGGCACGGTCTTCAACGGGCGCGCCGAACACAGCCTCTATTTCATCGCCCACATACTGTAAGACAATGCCACCACTCGCGACTATGGAGTTACTCATGGCCTCAAAATAGCTGTTAACCGTTTGCACCACCTCATGGGGCGGGGCTTCCTCAGCCATTGTGGTGAACCCCCTCAGGTCGGAAAAGAGTATGGTGACTTCCCTGATCTCTCCGCCTTGGAGCTCCTCTTTGGACATGATTTCCATGCTCACCTCAGGGCTGGCGAATAGATCGAATACCTCCTTTAATCGTTTACTCTCCTGGAGACCTTGGGCCATATCATTAACCCTGTCTCCGAGCATGCCGAGCTCGTCATTGGAAAACACTTGGACCCTGGTTTGGAGTTCGCCCTCTCTTATGCTGCCAGTAGCCTCAATAATTCTGTGAGCTTGAGTGGAAAGGTTGTTTGAAAATAAATAAGAGAGCCAAAGGCCATAAACTACGCTGAATGAAAATATTATCAGGGTGAAGCTCTGGAAGCCTTGAATCACGGCTTGAGCTTTAGCTCCCGCGTCTGAAGGAAGGGATGTGACGTTGACAATAAGAGCTATTTGAAACATTGGCAAAAGACATATTGCAGTATATACAATTAGAAAGCGGCTCCTGATATTGAGCTTGATGGTCCCGGCCTGGTCCCTGAGTCGTCCATTGGGAAAAAGAACAGGGATGATTCGCCATCTGCAAGCGTTCTCAAGAATAATGAACGCCAGCAAAGTTATCATAAAGGCATTGGTGAAATTGTACACCATATGAGATACGAGATCTGAGAACTCCGCTACGGATGTTTTTGGGGCGAATATTGGCAGGGCCACAGAAGGGACCAGCCATAGAATTATATTCATCCCGGCCGCCAAGTACGGTATGTTCAGGGCCCTTTTCCTGGCTTTCTCCAATTCATAGTCAGGGATGGCTAAGCCCTGTTCCTTAGCTTTTACAACTTTGCTCACTCGCGCGGCCAGCCACAAAAGTATCAGGGTCGCTGTAGGCGCGAGAATCGGTAATAATGTCCAGGCGGCTCTTTTGTTCACATGGGCAAGATCTCGCCAGGCCTGGTCGGTCAGCACATGACTGTAAAGGGTTTGAGCCACAAAGAAGCCTATTAGGTTCGCGCCCACATTGATCAATACTATGAGCAATGAACAATTGATCTTACCCAAGGTTTTCAAATGTAAATATTTCTCCCTATTCTAATTGTGATCTACTGGTGAGTAGACAGATTTACGGGATGAGACGATCATTTATCCTTATCAGGCTTGTTTTCAGTTTTCTTGTCAGGAGTTTTTTCAGGTTTTGTCTTTTTGTCAGTTGATTTATCTTTCTCCTGCGATTTTTCTTGAGACTTGGCTGGCGCTTCATCTTTTGAAGCCTTTTGCGATTCCTTACTATTGCCAACAGCAACTATGAGAATAGGTGTTACCTGCTTGGGAAGATTCAACACCTTGTGC
>CAZFJT010000171.1:0-6616 GCA_964519135.1 uncultured Syntrophales bacterium
AAATAGTTCAATGAGGGATGCAGTGGTATCATGTTGACATTGATGAGAATTTATGGGAATCTGAAAACAGTTATTTGACTGGGAGATAATCAATGAGGCGAATTGTTGCATTAATAATTATTGTTTCCATATGTGCGGGCTCGGCTATTTGCGCTGCTAATTCCCAGAATGTTCAACAGAGCTCGTATTGGAGTGACATGGCGCTGCAGGAGAACTCATTGGCTGCAAGCGTGCTTTATGTGCCTTACATGGTAATCCAATTCCCGGTCAGGATAATAGACGGTATAATTAATCCTGTACCCACTTCCAGATCAGATACCCCGCCTCCAGCGCACAGGGGTAATTAGGCAAATTTTATTATATCGGCCCCTGCGGTCACTGGGTCTTTATTCTCTGGTCAGCCAGATTGGCTATCAACCATCCCAATAGAAGGAAATTCAAGCCAAGGCTCGAGTATTCAAGGAGCTTGGTGAGGCCTGACTCAAGGAAATTGGTCTGAGCTAGGTTGATTATGTGAAAAATCAAAAAAGGCGTGTCCAGAACAAGGAATATTGTCGCCAAGATGTCAAAGCCTGGCCGTCTGTTCCACAACATCAGGCCAAGGATGAAGCTGGGTATGAACGCAATCGCGAAATATCCTATCTCGATCTTTAATCCAAGTTGATATGGCGCGGGTTCAAGCCCTATAACATATAGATTGCACAAGTATAGAAAACTCTTTAGATAAAGCCATAAACCCGCGGCCCATAACACCAGGGGAAAATCACTATCAAAACGGTCTTCAGGAAGCAGTCTAATTCTTTGGTTTTCTTTTGAGTGTCCATCCATTAATTTTTTTTGCAATTCCATATTTATGATCCATACAATGGGAATCTCTCACACAGTTCACTGACTTCTGTTCTGACCTGTTGGATGATGGTTTGATTGCTGGGATTTGTCAAGAGTTTAGCAATTAGCCCGGCTATTTGCTTCATTTCCTCAGGACCCATGCCCCTTGTTGTAACAGCCGGTGATCCGAGTCTTATGCCTGAGGCTTTAGCTGGAGGTAGGGGGTCAAAGGGAATGGTATTCTTGTTCGCCGTTATACCGCCCTGTTCCAATAAAAGCTGAGCCTCAGCCCCATTAATATTATAGGGTGTGACATCTATCAATAGGAGATGGTTGTCGGTTCCCCCTGATATTAGAACAAAACCATGCTCAAGAAGGCTTTCGCCAAGGACTGAAGCGTTATTTACCACCTTTTCCTGGTATTTGCGGAATTCGGCGGTTGCGGCCTGGGCCATGGCAACGGCCTTTGCGGCAATAACATGCATCAAGGGTCCCCCTTGCATGCCCGGAAATATGCAGGAATCCAAATCCGCTGCGTACTCTTTGGAACACATTGTTACTCCACCTCTGGGGCCTCTGAGAGTCTTATGGGTGGTTGTGGTGACAAAGTGAGCGTATCGCGCGGGTGAGGGATGAAGACCTGTAACCACCAGACCGGCAATATGTGATATGTCGGCCATTAATAGAGCGCCAACCTCGTCAGCTATCCGCCCGAATATCTCATAGTCGATGGTTCTCGGATAAGCGCTGGCGCCGGCAATGATGAGCCTGGGTTTCTTTTTTTTAGCAAGGTCTCTAACCTGATCGTAATCTTTTGTATGAGTGTCACTTCTGACTGTATAGGGCGCCACCTTATAAATCTTGCCAGAGAAATTCCTGGGATGTCCCATGGATAAATGGCCGCCATGACTCAGATCCATTCCCAAATAGGTGTCTCCAGGCTCCATGATAGTGAAATACACCGCCATATTGGCCTGGGTCCCTGAATGGGGTTGAACATTGGCGTGATCGACCCCAAAGAGCTTCTTGGTCCGCTCTCTGGCCAATTCTTCGATCACATCCACATGGACACAACCGCCATAATACCTTCTGCCTGGATAGCCTTCCGCGTACTTATTGGTTAGGATGCTGCCCTGGGCCTCCATGATCGCCTGTGTGGTGAAATTCTCGGAAGCGATCATTTCCAGTCTGCTTTCTTGTCGTTGTTTTTCCTTGGAGATTATTTCAAAAACTTCTGCGTCTACCTTTTCTAAAGAGGTCATATTCTTCACTTACAAATTCCTCTGGGTAATGAACTCGCATAGCGAAATGTATGCGATTCCAATTAGTATTTTCTATCAAGGTTGAATCGGCGTTGCGCCGAAGTCACAAGCCACAATCAGCTTTTTAACGGGTATTCTCGGTATGGCCTTTAATACGATCTTGAGGGGCGCTAGTGATGGCCAATGAGATGATTTAAACGGTTGGTCGACCGAAACCCTTAATTCTATGGAAAGCGCTGAAGAGGTAGTTTAAAGTTCCACTACATCGAGCGCGTCGTTATAACTAAATCACTATACATACTTACGAAACACCAAAGACGCGTTCTGGCCGCCGAACGCAAAACTATTCGATATAGCGGCGTTCACATCCTTGATTGCCGAGTTTTTGGGAGTGTAGTCAAGATCGCATTCAGGATCAGGTTCCTCCAGGTTGACAGTTGGAGGAACTATTCCGTTCATAATGGTCAGCACGGTAAAGATGGCTTCCACCGCGCCGGCCGCGCCCAATAAGTGGCCGATCATCGATTTGTTGGAACTTACGCTGACCTTGTTGGCGTCTTGCCCAAAGAGTTTTTTAATGGCCTTGGTCTCCATTTTATCATTCAGGTCAGTGGATGTGCCGTGAGCGTTGATGTAGTCTATATCAACAGGCGCGAGGCCCGAGTCATGGACGGCCATCCTCATGGCCTGATAAGCTCCTTCACCTTCAGGGTCAGGCATGACCATGTGGTAGCCATCATTGGTTGCGCCATAGCCTATAATTTCACAAAGTGGCTTTATACCTCTTGTTCTGGCGTGTTCTTCATTTTCCAATATCAAAATTCCGGCCCCTTCTGATAGAACAAAACCGTCCCTATCTTTATCAAAGGGCCTGGAGGCCTTCTCCGGTTCATCATTACGGGTGGATAAGGCCCTGAGGGCCATGAACGCGCCCACTGTAAGAGGAGTGATGATGGCTTCGGTTCCTCCTGTTATCATCAAGTCCGCCATCCCGTCCCTTATCATTCGGAATGACTCACCTATGGCCGATGTAGCTGATGTGCACGCATTTGCTATCCCGAAATTGGGTCCTTTGAAACCATATTTCATTGATATCATTCCAGGCGCCAAGTTGATTACCGCTTTTGGTATAACTAGCGGGTAAGTGCCTCTTCTTGGGCCCTTTTCGCGCAATCTATTAACACCGTCTTCTATTGTGGCCAAGCCTCCCATCGCGGAGCCAAGGACTACACCTTTTCTATAAGGGTCTTCTATGGGCGAATCCAGGTTGACGCCTTCCAGGGCTTCAGCCGCAGCTACCATGGCGAACTGCTGGTGCCTGTCCATTCGCCTGGTTTCCTTTTTTATCATTCCATTGGGATCGAAATCACCCCTGACTTCGCCAGCGATTTTTGTAGTGTACTCAGTACAGTCGAATTGCGTAATCGGTCCGATACCGGACTCTCCTGAGATCAACCGATTCCAATTGGGCTCTATTCCTGCGCCCAGGCATGTTATCATACCTATTCCGGTAACCACCACTCTTCGCTGCACAATACCCTCCGGAACGGATCTTGATTAGTTGGCTGTAGCCTGTTTCAGGTAATCCGCCACATCCTGGACCGTCTGGATTTGTTCAACCTGGTCATCGGATATTTCCACGTCAAATTTCTCTTCAATAAGGGCTATCATGTCATATATGTCCAAAGATTCCGCGCCCAGATCTTCCACGATCTTGGAATCCATCTTTATACTGTCAGGATTAACATCTACCAGCACTTCTGCAATTAGGTCCACGACCTTTTTTTCGATGTCCTCCATTTGTAAGTTCCTCCGTATTGTCTATTTAATTTCCAGCATAAAGTGTATTTAAGAGAATATGGGGGCTTGGGTAGTACGGTTCAATAAAGAAATGACTACCAATTTGTCGGCTACATGTACAGTCCCCCGTTTACTCTAATCACCTGCCCTGTGATATATTCCGCCATAGGAGAGCATAAGTACAATACAGCATACGCCACGTCTTCAGGTGCGCCAAGTCTTTTTAAGGGAACATGGTCGGTAATGGATTTGAGCTGCTCTTCGTTGAGCTGATCAGTCATCCCGCCCTGAATAATTCCAGGAGACACCGCGTTCACCAATATATTTCTCGGCGCAAATTCCCTTGCCAGTGATTTTGTCAAACCTATGAGCCCGGCCTTGGAAGCGGAGTAATTGACCTGTCCACCATTACCTATCTCACCGGCCACTGAAGTGATATTGATAATACGTCCGCGCCTTTTTCGAATCATATTTTTTCCCACTTCACGGCATAAAAAAAATGGCGCCTCCAGGTTGGTTTCGATGACGTCTCTCCATTGGAGGTCCTTCATCCTTCCTACAAGGCCGTCCCTGGTAATTCCCGCATTATTAACCAATATGTCTATAGCGCCCTGGCTTTCAACAATATTATTGATCTCAGTTTTCACCTGATCGGAATCACAGACGTTAAAACGCGCTGCGCTGATTCTACCCCCTTCGTTCTCTATGGCCTTAATCGTCTTATCTGCAGCCTCTACACTGGATTGGTAATTCAAAAAAACATGCGCTCCGGCTCTGGCAAGCCAAAGGGCGATTATCGAACCCAGGCCCCTTGAAGCGCCTGTAACAATCGCTGTCTTTCCTTCCAAAGTCAATAGATCTTTGATCAAATCATTCATGCCAGATTACCTGTAAAGGCCTGGGCGTCCTCAAGGGATGCGATCGGGATCGCCTTCGCCTTTCTATTGATTCTGCGCATGAGCCCAGTCAACACCTTGCCAGGTCCGATCTCCACATAATGGGTAGGGTTGCGCTGGGCCATTGCGTTTATGCAATCACTCCAGAGCACAGGATTGGTTATTTGCCGGCTCAATAGGTCTGCTAAAGAATCAGGGCCATCATAGGCTTTGCCATTAATATTCGCTATTACTGGAAATCTACCGGGACGAGGATTCAAGGCCCGCAAACGTTCGTCAAGTTTTGACCTTGCCGACTCCATTAAAGGTGTGTGGAAGGCTGAGGAAACCTGGAGCATTGTTCCTCTGGCCCCTTTGAGATCCTTGATATGGCCCATCGCGCGATTCAACGCTTCCAAATGGCCTGATATCACCACCTGGCCGGGCGCGTTAAAATTGGCGGCTTCAACAATATCATTTTCTCTGATCCGGTCCATTAACTCCATCACACCTTGGACATCCACGCCAAGAACCGCTGCCATGCCGCATGTTCCAGGAGGCTGCGCTTCGTCCATACTTATGGCCCTCAGCTTTATGATTGATAAGGCCTCCTCAAATGACAACATCCCTGAAGCGGTAAGAGCGGAGTACTCTCCCAAGGAGTGACCAGCAGCTACCACCGGCTCAATATCAGCCGACTCTCTGAGGCATTCAAAAAGAGCCATTGAATATATGAACACCGCGGGTTGGGTATGGACTGTTCTGTTTAGCTCTGATGGGTCTTCATGGGCCATTATCTCGGACAATGGATACCCCAACACTTCATCGCCAAGTTCAATTATTCCCCGGGCAGTTGGGCTGTTTTGCGCAAGAACCTTTCCCATGCCCGCGAACTGGGATCCCTGTCCTGGGACCATAAGAGCTATCCTGAATTCTGCGGTATCTTGGGCGCCCTGGTTCATGAGACTCCAAACTAATCTTCTGTTTCAATGACCACTCTGTCTTTGTAAAAACCGCAACTAGGGCAGATTTTATGTGGCATAGTTGGCTGATTACATTCAGGACAATATACGAAATTTACGCTGGACGCTTTTTGGTGCGTTCTACGTTTATCCCTTCTGGTCCTTGATATTCTTTTCTTAGGCACAGCCATTTTTTGTTCCTTTGGTCTTGTATTTTATTGTGTTTTAAAGGGGCCTTCCCATAAGGTATGGCGCCATTAGTTAGTCAAACTAATTTTATTGTGTCCTAAAATATAATGTTTGTTTCTATATCCTTATGATTCGTCAAGCTTTGCCTTGAGATCCTTTATCTTGTCCCATCTCGGATCTACTGGTTTTTCCTTAGAACACACGCATTCAGTGGAATTCAATAAACCGCCGCATACGGAACATAAGCCTGGACAAGACTCATCGCAAAGGGGTTTCATGGGCACAGAGAGAAGTATTTCTTGTAATATGGCCTCTCCAGGGTCAAATTCCTCTCCGTCTATGTATGGTATTCCGTCTTCATCTTCTTCCGGATAATCGCCATCCTGAGTTCCAGGCCCTTGACATCTGTTCCAGATCAATGAAACATCCAGAAACTGAGAGCTTTGGAAATTTTTTAAGCACCTGGAACAGCTCATATGTAATTGCGCCTGGATCTCTCCGAACATTGTGATCTGTTTTTCATCAGCCAAAATCCGGATATCGCCCTTGAGGAATGGGGACACCTGAAAAGCATCAGATTCCGCCAGCTCTTGCAGCGCTTCCTTTATTATGTCTTCACAATGGCCCAAGTCCAATCTCAGACCCTGTTCAGGTATGTCATCAATGTGGATTTTCATGGACCGCCCGCCTAGGGTAAAAC
>CAZFJT010000172.1:0-6602 GCA_964519135.1 uncultured Syntrophales bacterium
TTATGGAGCCTTAAGTTATTTAAAAGCCTCTCTTGACATCAGAGCCGTTACAAAACCAATCTATCTAAAAGAGGGGGGCCGAAATTAGTCAAAAGAAAATATCCTCCTGTAATGACACTAGATACGGCTGTATTTAAGATCACATGGTCTTTAGCCGTGGTGAACGGTTACAAATAATTATACACAACTGTGTGATTCTATGAACAATTTAATTACACACTGCGTTTGCGCCAATCCCCTGAATCAATAATCGGATAATCCTTAACATTGTGTTTCGGCATTATATATGTTTCAACCTTTGTACCGTCCTTTAATTCCAAAGGTCTTCTCTCGTACCAGTCGGGATGACCCTCAAGCGCATCTATTAATTTGAGATCTTTAGGGGACACTTCATAAATCTCTCCTTTTACGGAAACACCGCCGCCCTCAGCCAAGGCCGGAAATGAGCCAAGATTGTACAGTTCGTATTGAGGAAGCGTCTCCCCATCTTTTATGAACCGACTGGACGCCATATATAGGTCATTGTGTTCGCCTCTTAATAGGGTTCCGTACACAAAGATCATCTTTTTATCGTCTGCTTTTTCAAAACCCCTTGAATATTCCGTCATCACCTATCCGCTCCAAATGAGTCCCTATCCAAGTTCAAATGGGGCTGGATTCATTCTCGGAGCCATCGTATCCCCTTTGCCCCTAAATGATGTGTACTTTGTGGGAGGCTAACCATTTGCCAAATTATTGGCGTATTCTTCCAACTCATTTTTGTCAGGGAGCTTAAAATCAACCACAAACTCAGAACCTCCTGCGTCCCTACACTGATCTAGGGTTTCACACTGTGTGCATTTTTCAAGAGCGCCGGGGAATTCTCCATTGGTTTCCATTAAGTAGGGACATCTTTTAGTATTGAATGATATCTTGAAGCCATATAGCTCTGAGAACATTCTAATACGCAGGAGATCTATACCCTTACCACCTGCGTTAAAGGAGTAGGGAGTGCCGCTGGAATAGTTCTCGGTCTCTTGGACCGGGTAGAAGCCTTCGAATATTAAGTTCTTATCTTTATCAGGTATGCCTATGCCGGTATCTTGGACAGACATTATATACCTGGACCCACGTTTGCGTCCTGTGACCTTGACCTCTCCACCATCAGGGGTGGCCTCTATCGCGTTTTTAATGAGCCCCTCCATAATGGCTCTAAGGGCCGGGCTTGGTATAAGCAATTTAGCGTCGTTCTCAAAATCGAATTTTATCTCGAGCTTTCTCTTTTGCTCAGCAGCCTTGGCCTTGATGTATTCGAACATCCCAGAAGAAAATGACTTGATATTAATGAGATCAAGATGATCTCTATTGGTGGGGTATGTTATTTCCAACCATTTTTTTATTGTATGAGCGGCCTTCTCAATCTCAGGAGTATACTCTGTTTGTACTTCCATCAAATCCAGAGCTGACCGCAAGAAGCCGGTTATTGATCTTTTCTCCCAGGAATAACCGGTCATCATTATGCTCTCCACCTGATTCTCCAGCCTGTTCAGACTCATCACATGCCGCTTTATTCTTTCAATGGGTTTTATGAAATCTTCCAATCCCTGATTGTTGACCTTCTTCTCCAAGGTGGCCATTGAACCCCGTATTATGGCCAAAGGTGTTCTGAGCTCATGGGACAGATGATTCAGCACTTTGGTTTTCACCCTGTTGAGGTCTTCCAAATTCCTGTAGGATTCCAGGAGTTCCTGAAAGAAAGAGGCATTCTCTACAGCCAAGGCCACAACACCGGCTAATGATAAGCATAAATGCACATCATCTTCGCTAAACGCGCCCCCCTTCTTGTTTATTACCGCCAACACCCCTATTGTTTGTTCCCTTGTATTAAGGGGAACCAATATCTCGTTTCTGATATAAAATCCTGTCATCTCCTCAAAGGGCTTAAAGAAATTGGGTTCTTGGGTTGGGTTGTTCAATAGCGCCGGCTCGCCCGTTTGGTAGACCCTGCCGCTTATACTATTATCAAGGGGCAGCCTTATTGATGCGGACCGCTTGTTTAACTTGCCATCCTCATCTTGTATCTCTTTCCAGTACAAGTCTCCTTTAATGTCGTCATATAGCAATACTCCCGCGGCCTCAACTTCCATGGCCACCCTGAGATCCTCCACCACAACCTGTAATAGATGATCGAGATCCATTGTGGTGGCAATGGCCATGCTGGACCTGTAAAGCATATCCAGATCATCTTTGGATTTCTTTAACTTCTGGTAAACCGTTGCGTTCTCTATGGCCAGGGCAATGCTCCCGGCCATGGAAATGGCCAAGGCTTCGTCCTCTTCAGTGAAATCCCCTCCTATCTTGTTCATTATCATCAGGACGCCGATGGTCTTGTCCTTGGTATTAAGTGGAACCTGTAGGACCTTGTTTATCTGAAAACCGCTCTTTCGAGACATATCAGGGTAATATCTTGGGTCTTTGGATGTGTCGTTAACCCTTGCGGGCTTGTTGTGCCTAAAGGCCCACCCTGCTATGCTGCCGTGCAACGGCAACCTCAGGTCCTCGGCTTGGGGCGCAAGTATGTGCCTTGAATCCCTTATCTGCCTCCAATACAGGTCTCCCCTGTTCTCGTCATAGAGCAGAACTCCTGCACCCTCGGTAATCAGGGCCTTTTGCACCTCATCAATGACAATGGTCAGAAGGTTGTCTATATCCATTGTGGAGGCAAGTGCCCTTGATATATTGCAAAGTATGGAAAGTTCAAATAGCTCGTCTTCCTGAAGGTGGGCCTGATCACTGCTGATTTCTTCCAAACCCGCGTCTATCTCATCCACATTCGGCTCGTGATGTTTTTCAGTCCGGTCAGACATTATTTAGACTCCTCGGCGCCTGGGATCCCATTGGCTGGCGCTATAAGAAAAAGCGGGAATTCAGACGGAGAAATGAAATAAGTTTTGATGTCTAGTCAAATTTCACATTCTTTACGGATTCTACGACAAGATGCATCAATATTTCCATACTTGATTAACTCAAGGTAAACCTAAACAGAAATAATCAACTAATTGCAGTTGATTATAAGCTCTTATGAACCATCCCATTACCCTGATCGAACAATATGGCCAATTCGGTTGCTGATGCTCAGGACCCTTGAAGACCGGTTCTGCATATATCCCTAAAATTATTCACCCCAGTGAAAAACTCCCTCATCATGATCACCCACAGATAGCGCCCCTTTTTTGTCAACCTGAGCTTGTTCCCTTCCTTGTATAGGCCGTTTATAAGTTTTAGAGCGCTTATTTCTTTCCATAAATTTGCTTGGAACCCGTTATAAAACCTTCTTTCAGAATCTTCAAGGTCCAGCTCCGCGCCAAAAAGCTTCATCATAAATTCATATCTAGCTCTTTCCTTTATGGAGAAATCCTTTTTGCCAAATATGGGCAGTCTTCCTGATTCAATTTTCTTTGTGTAATCTTCCAGGGAAAAAGTGTTCGCGTAGACCGATCCTCCTATATAACCAAACGCCCCGCCTCCCAAGCCTGCGTACTCCCCATAATCCACGATATACTCGTCTATCATGCTGTCTTTTCTGGAAAAACACCACGCGGTTCCAAATGAGTAATCAGAAGACAAAGATGTGTCAATCAATTCATAGAAGCGTTTTTCCTGGCTGTAGCTTATTGCGCCGAACCTCCCACTGAGGTCATCCCTTGTAGAATCCGACACCATCAATGGATAGAAAGTAACCTGGTCAGCCTTTATATCCTTTATTATTTCCAGATCTTTCTCTATCATGGCCCTGGTTTGGGTCGGGAAATTGAATATCATGTCCACATTCAAAGTATCAAAGACGCCCATAATCTCTTTGAGCCTATCCGCGATCTCCTCACCGCTTCCGTATTTATGGAATCTCTCCATTTTCTTTAGGAGATCATTGTCAAAGCTCTGAACTCCCACGGACAATCTATTGACCCGGCAATCCTTGAGTATCTTGATTATGCCGTCAGTAAGATGGTTGGGATTTGTCTCCAAAGAGATTTCGGACACAGCGAATATTTCCCTGCAATAATCCAGTATCCTGGCCATTTCTTCAGGAAGAACGGTCGGAGTTCCACCGCCCACATAAATAGAGGAGAAAATAAAGCCCATGTCCCTGTACATATCTATTTCTTTTTTCAATGATCTGAAATACTTCAACCCATTCTCCCGCTCAAATGGGAATCTGTTAAAGGAGCAGTAAGGGCAAAGCTCCTCACAAAAAGGTATGTGTATGTACAAGAGATACTCTTTTGCGGGCTCAGGGATGAGGCGCCAAGGAATTCCCTCCAGGTCCAGCCGCAGCTCTTGAGCGAATTTCTTTTTCAAATATGATGTCAGGACATTTTCAACTATCATTCATGATCCATATATCGAGTTACTCTTCTTCCGAAATATTGATCTCTAATGAGATTCTATGGTCCAATACCAACTTCCATCGCATAAAAGCGACAACGAAACATGAAAGTCATCGGCTGTTGTTAAATGATCCGGGACTTCGTCTCGGATATATCGTAAGAGCGCATAGTGCGCCTGGGGTCGAGGAGGGAGAAACATCTCCCTCCTCGAGCTCCTCCCATACGTACAACGAGATCTCCGGGTTCTCTTTCGGAGACTTTTATAGGATTGCGCAATCAAACAAATAAAATTGAAGCTGGGTTGACCAGCGTTCCGATTCGCTGTGTTAAATTCGCAGGCTCAAGAAACTTCGCTCATCGAAAGCAGGTCAACCCCTATTATGTTCTATTTTTAAAAGCGAGTTCGTACAAAACAATACGTGCGCTTATACGGTCGCCTAACTACGATAGCTCAAATCCATGTGCCCGTATCTCCTTTTGAAAATCCAGATAAGGCCCGCGCCAATGGCGAACCCTCCTATATGGGCCCACCACGCCACTCCCCCGGGCTCGTTGTACACTCCAGAGGACGCATGCGCGCTCAATACCTGAAACCCAATCCAGAATATCAGGAATATAAAAGCCGGAACCTCCACTATTCTCACTATGACCACAATAATAAACAGGGTAAGGACCCTCGCGTGCGGAAACACCACCAAATAGGCGCCCAATACTCCTGAGATGGCCCCGCTTGCCCCTATTGTGGGAATAGTGGACATTGGAGAGTTTATAACATGCGCTAGTGACGCGGCCATACCGCACAGAATGTAAAAAATCAGAAATCGAACAGGACCTATCCTGTCCTCCACATTGTCGCCGAATATCCACAGGAACCACATATTTCCCACAAGGTGCATCCATCCACCATGAAGAAATAGGGATGTGATCATTGGGGTGATTGCGTTCTCCCATATTCCTCCAGGTAACACATACGAAAACACCACTTCGCGGGGAACCATTCCATAGGCCCTGATAAAAGCGTCTAGTCCATCCTTCAAGGAAAGTTCATATATAAACGTCATTGAATTCAATACAATAAGCCCAATGGTCACCACTGGAACCGCGCTGGTAGGGTTTGCGTCTCTTAGGGGAATCATGGATTTTAACCTTTAATCAGGATCAACATGGACAACCGCCTTGCTCAGGGTGGGCACCTGGGCTATGAGGCAGCTTTCAACTTCCTTTGCCACATCATGCCCTTCCCTCACCTGCAACTCACCGTCCACTATAATATGAATTTCAACGAATATATTTCCACCCGAAGTTCTGGCGCGAATCTTGTGAACTCCTTTAACCCTTTCCACTGAACATGCGCAATCTTCTATTCGATTGATGACCGATCCATCAGGAGCTGTGTCCACCAATTCCTTTACTCCCGCGGCAACGAACTCGTACCCGACTTTGACCACAAGGGCGGCGACCACTATCGCGGCTATCGCGTCAAGGAAACGCCAGTCAGGGTTTATCATACCGGCCGCGATGCCGAACACAACAGCCACAGATGACAACGCGTCGGTTCTATGATGCCACGCGTTGCTGATTAGGGCCAGGCTGTTTATCTTCTGTCCGATCCTTTTTGTGTATTGATAAAGTAGTTCCTTCGAGAATATTGACAAAAATGCTATCAAAAGACCAGTGGCGGTCGGATTTGGGGTCCTTCCTAATACCAAGGTGTCTCCTGCCGCGTACAGCATGCCCATCCCCGCGCCAATGAGCATTAAGCCTACAATCAGGGAGGAAAGGGTCTCGATCCTGCCGTGACCAAACTGATGATTTTCATCCTCACCTTCCCTGCCCCATTTAACTCCCATGAGCACCACCCCGTCACTGGCAAGGTCTGACAGGGAGTGTATGCCGTCTGCAACAAGGGCCTGACTGCCTGAAACAATGCCCCCCCATATCTTGAGTATCATAAGCCCAATATTGACTATGGCCCCTATGACGGTAACATTTCGAGCCTGGGTGTATTCGATCATGGGTTTAGGTTAGTCTCACAGATTAAAATAGTTCAACCATGGCATTTCTAGGAATTAAACAGAGTATACCAGTTCTAAAAATTAAACGCGAAATGGCTCATAAAAATATGCCCATAATTTGCAGCTTCTGGCGCCTACCTTGCGCTTCGCGCTCGGTTACGGCTTACAAGAGCGCACATTGCGCAATCCTCAGGAGGGGAGCTACTGCGCGTAGGGCGAT
>CAZFJT010000173.1:0-6586 GCA_964519135.1 uncultured Syntrophales bacterium
CCTATGATGTTATTAAGGCCAATTGGCTTATAAAGTAAGGAATGGGCTGTGACAAAGGTCGTAAGCAAAAGGGCAATGACCGAATGTGGCGCTCAATAACCATTATTTGCGGATCAGAAGAAGAAACGATCTCCTTGGGCCGCAGGTTGGGATCACTGGTTCTTGGAGGAGAATTTATACTAATACATGGGACGTTGGGCTCTGGAAAGACAAGGCTGGCAAAGGGCTTAGTAAATCAAGTCACAGGGGTTTCCAAGGATGAGGTGGTAAGCCCCACATTCACCTTGGTCAATACCTATGAAGGCCCAATCAATGTGAGACATGTGGATCTTTACAGGCTCACCCCTGGAAGTGTTGATGATATAGGACTTGACGATGAACTGGAAGAGGATGACCTTACTGTAATTGAGTGGCCGGACAGATTGCAAACTATCTCCGGCAATGAACTCATAGTCACAATACACTTGCAGGGTTCCAATGATTCCAGGGCGATAGAATTAAAATGGGCTAATGGCGGTCCTTGGTCTAAACGAATGGCCGCTGAATTCAAGGGCGCTGCTAATATGGATACCTAGATAGCCCATTACAGGCTGTAAAATGAAGATTGTTCGATAAAAACCGAATACCAGCGGAGCATAAATATTATGGCTTTGATAGTTCAAAAGTACGGGGGCACGTCAGTCGGAGATTTAGATCGCATTGCCAATGTCGCGCGAAGGGTTTCCTCCACGTACGACAAAGGTCACAAGGTAGTAGTGGTTGTTTCAGCTATGTCAGGAGAAACCGATAGGTTGATAGATACAGCCAAGGCTGTTACCCCTTTGCCCAACGAAAGGGAGATGGACTCCTTGATATCGAGCGGTGAACAGGTTAGCAGCTCTTTGTTGGCTATAACGCTCCAGTCCATGGGTTACAAGGCAAAATCCTATCTTGGCTGGCAGATCCCCATGATAACCGACAAAGCCCATGGATAGGCAAGGATCAAGTCAGTTGAACCCGGTAATATTTCGGGGGACCTGGAAAGAGGCCTGATAGTAATTGTAGCCGGCTTTCAGGGAATAGATGAAAATGGAAACATTACAACTTTAGGCAGGGGTGGCTCGGACACTTCCGCAGTCGCTGTCGCTGCCGGTCTCAACGCGGATCTATGCGAGATATATACGGATGTTGATGGTGTTTACACAACAGACCCGAATGTTGTCCCTAACGCCAGGAAATTGGAAAGAATAGACCATGAGGAAATGTTGGAAATGGCGTCAGTTGGCGCAAAGGTTCTCCATATGAGAGCAGTGGAGTTGGCCATGAACCAGAGAACTCCCCTTGTGGTAAGATCAAGTTTGAATTATGAAAAAGGCACCTTAGTAGCAAAGGAGAACTCTGAGATGGAGGGAGCGGTAGTAACCGGGGTAGCGGCAAACACTAAAGAGGCTAAAATAAGGATCAGCGGTTTGAAGGATCAACCTGGGGTTGCAGCCCAAGTCTTCTCTATTTTGGCCCAATCCAATATAGTAGTGGATATGATAGTGCAGAATCTGAGCGATCAGGGAATCACGGACATAACCTTCACCATACCGGAGGCTGATCTGGCCAAGGCCATGAGCATATGTGATGACCTGAAAAACACGTTGGGGGCAAAGTCTGTTACAGGATCGGACGACATAGCAAAAATTTCTCTTGTGGGCGCGGGCATGCGTTCACAGCCCGGAGTGGCTTCAAAGATGTTCTTCGCGCTTGCCCAGCAAGGTATAAATATTGAAATGATTTCCACTTCTGAAATCAAGATTTCATGCGTTATTAAAAAAGAATTCGCCAATGACGCGGTACGGGCTCTTCACGAAGCCTTTGAATTGGATAAAGGATAGGCTCTGTATCGATAATTTTATAGGAACCAGGAGATGATCAAGCATCTTCGAAACCCTGAGCTAATTCAAAACTGAACATTTAGCCGGGCTTAGGACAATATTGGACTAATTAATTGAATCCCATAGAGCTATACGACACAACATTAAGGGATGGCGCGCAGACCAGAGGTGTAACTTTTTCCTTGGATGATAAGATTAGAATTGCCCAAAAGTTGGACGAGCTGGGCGTTGATCTAATTGAAGGCGGATATCCCGGCTCCAATCCCAAGGACCGGTTGTTCTTTGAAAAAATAGGAAAGATCGAATTGAGTATCGCTAAGGTAGCCGCGTTCGGTAGCACATGCAGAGCCGACCTTACCCCTGACACCGACCCTCAGATCCGCTCTCTTATAAATACCGGAGCGCCAGTGGTAACAATAGTGGGAAAAAGCTCCGACCTGCATGTGACTGATATATTGGGAATAGACAGAGACAGAAACATTGAGATGATAAGAGATACCATCGAGTATCTGAAGAATGTATTCCAAAGGATAATCTTCGACGCAGAGCATTATTTCGACGGATTTAGATTAAACCCAGGCTATGCTCTGAAAACCATACAAACCGCTGCAGAAGCGGGAGCGGATACCTTGGTCCTGTGCGATACCAATGGAGGAGTATTACCAAGTGAACTGATTCGGATAGTAAAAATAAGCTCGGGTGAAACAGAGGCTAAACTCGGTATACATTCTCATAATGACTGTGAAACCGCGGTAGCCAATTCATTGATGGCTGTTGAGGCAGGGGTTGTCCATGTACAGGGCACTGTGAACGGTATAGGTGAACGTTGCGGAAACGCAAACCTCATTTCAATAATTCCCGCCCTAAGCCTGAAAATGAACCTCTATGAACCGGGGATTGAGAAGCTAAAACTGTTAAAGCACGTCTCTGAGTTTGTTGATGAAATGGCAAACAGAACCCCCAGAAGCTCCCAGGCTTATGTTGGCGCATCCGCGTTTGCCCATAAAGGCGGACTTCACGCGTCGGCAGTATCAAAGAAATCTGTCGCGTACGAACATATTGATCCTGATCTGGTTGGCAACCAGCGTGACTTCCCCATGTCCGACCAGGCCGGCAAAGCGGCCATAATCCAAAAGGCGGCTTCATATGGCATTGATCTCGAGCCCGGTGACCCTAAGGTCCCTGAAATCTTGTCAACATTGAAAGAGTTCGAGGCAAGGGGCGCGCATTATGATGTAGCTGACGGTTCCTTTGAATTGCTCTTAAAGAAAATTCTTGGCCTCCATGAAATACTCTTTACCCTTCATGGCTTTCAAGTGACCAATGTAAAAAGGGAAGGAGATCTAAAGACATATTCCGACGCGATCGTAAGAATTTTCGTTGGGAATGAAATGGAATTCTCAGCGGCTGAAGGTAACGGTCCTGTTAACGCGCTTGACCTGGCGTTGAGAAAAGCCTTGCAGTCCTTTTACCCTGAAGTTTCCCAGGTGAGGTTAACGGATTTCAAGGTTAGAGTTTTGGAAGGCGCCTCAGGAACCGGCGCGACAGTGAGGGTTCTCATTGAATCCACCGACGGTAAGGACACATGGTGGACCGTGGGTTTTAATGAAAACGTGATTCAAGCTTCTTGGGACGCGCTGGTTGACAGCATAGACTATAAATTGCAGAAAGAACATGGCCACTGACGGAAACATGACAGGCAGCCCTGTTCGGGCCTTGGCGGTTATTGGTCTCCTTTTCTGGGTCTTGTCCTCTACTGAAAAGGGCTACTCGCCTGTGGCGCCCGCGCCCGCCGACACAGGGCCATGCGCATACGAGGTTTTTCTGGATTCAGAACCATTTTTTGCCGTAAAGCTTGACCGGCCGTACAGTCCGGGTACCATAGTTTCCAAAGGCGGCCGGCTTACAATCCCTGCCGATCAAAACTCTTCAAATGAAGTATGTCCATGCGCCGCGAGATTATACTTGGATAACCAGGGAATCGTCACAATGGTTGAACAAATGCCGGCTAAATCCCTTGTTTCCGTTGGCGCGCCAATAAATGTCAATAGGGCCACTGACAAGGACTTGGCTGAAATTCCCGGAATCGGTCCAATACTTGGTAAGTCCATAATTGAAAACAGGTTGCGTAAAGGAGGTTACACTTCCCTAGATGAATTACATTCAATACATGGATTGGGGCCTAAAAAGATTTCCAGTATCGCCAAATATGTTGCCTTTGAGGACCCTAATCTCACCCAACAGGCCTTAGTGTTTCCAACCCGGAACCTGACTCCATAACCCAACTGCCTCTATCTGCCCGCAAGCAGTGAAACATCGCCCATATGTCTTCCAATGCCGCAATAAGGAAAAGCATTACAAATAATCCTATTTCAGGCCACTTTCCCAGTTCCATAATAATGGCAATGACAAAAATCATTATTGAGACAATCCAAGGAATTACCAAAACCAAACAATATTTTCCCAAAGGTAGTTCACCCCTTGCCGCATGATGAATTCTGCCCACAAGGGGATATGATCTTGATACCCATAGCCACATTGCCTTGAAAGTAATTCTTCTAACGATGATGTACTCTAATGGAGCAAAAATGGCCCAAAACATTAGACTACCCAGTACAGGAGCGGTTCCGATCTCCTTGTAAGACCTGTAAATCATGAATGACCCTGCTACCGCTATGGCAAAGCCTATTACCCAAATGCCCTTCCTGGGGATCTCCTTAAAGGACTGCGAGCTATACGGCGCCGGCCCTAACAGCTGTCCTGTGGTCAAGGTATTTTCAGATCGATCCCTGCTTATCTCTAAATCGACTTTCATCCCTGGGAGCATCCCTATGAAAACATTTTTTAGTAATAAAAATGATCAATTACTTCCTAAGATATTTAATACAATGTCAATAAAGGATAAACCTTCGTCTAATTGATTGCGGTCTTATAACTCATCTTTCCTTTTCTGAGCCTCACCATTACCTTGCTTGTCTTGCCTGACCGAACCTTCACAGAGGCTATAGTCCTCTCAGATTCATTGAGGCCTTTTACTTCGGGCAGAATAACGGCGTATGACCCGGGCGCCAAGGTTATTTCCTCATCAGGTTTAACCTTGAAGCCTGAGCCCGGACCCTTTACCTCGATTTTTCCTGTAACGCGCTTATCAAGTGACTCTTCATATTTTATTACGGCTTCTTTTGTCTCATCAGGGGTATCAATTGACAATATCGCTCCATTGGTCTTCTTCGCAAGGGTGGAGTAATTTCTAGCGGCCCTTCGACTTAACCCTAAACCTATCACATCCACATATGGTTTTTTCGCGGCCCACCTGGTGTTGATTATCCTAAGAACTTCATTGATTCTACACCTGGTCATACCTGACGTTATTATTGCGACCCTGGGATGTAAATCACCCAGATTCCGGAAGTCCCTTTTCAATGTAAAAGCCGCCGCCGCGCATGGGTTGGTCCTTCCGATCGGATTCACATTCTCCAGATTACTTTTAAGGGAATCATACGGGTAAACCGCCCATTCATACAACATGTGGCTCAAACATAATGGGCTTGTTCTGTTTCTCCGACGCTTCCCTGAGGAACAGTAAAAATCTCTTACTGCGATTTTTGTTCCTTTAGGCGCCTTTTTGGCCATCAGCTCTATAAAATCCGTGGCGGATTTCATTCTGTTTGGGCGCCAGGGCTTCATGACCCTTCCCATAGCCGCGCTGTCATCCAGAATCACCATTAGGGCCCATTTTGCCGACGCTCCTGAGTAGCCGGTAATCGACACCTTTAATGAGCCTGGAACCTTAAACTTCTCAGGATTTTCTGTAATATTACCGCCATCTTGCTTCCCAAGTGAAGCGCGATTATCCACTCTCCCGTTTACCGCCCGCGCGGTTGAAGGGATATCAGTTTCTTGTGAATCAGTATCATTGGAATCACTATTATTCACTGAGGCCACTACCTTTTCTTGCCCATTTGGAGAGCTTTTCCCCTGATCCTGGGATTCTCTGTCCTCTGACTTCTCCCTGGTTGATGCATCTCCTATGGCAGCCTCATCATCTTTTTTGCCATTCTCTATGTCTGTTTCTTTACCAGGTTTGTCGGATTTGATAACCCTTGTCTCAACCGGCTTTGGCGCCGTCTTTGCCAGAAGTGTGGCCAAATCATCCACGTTTCTAGGGCCGTCCCTTTCAGGTAGAGTTTCAATTACCGGCTGTGACTGATCAATACCGGTTATTTCCGGAGTTTCGGAAACTGTCCGGGATCTTTCTGACTCAGTTTCCCCAGCAGCCCCGAGATCAGGATTGAGTTCCTTATCTGTGCCAGGATCCTTTTCAACCGCCTGACTGAAAGTTTTGAAGAGCACCCTGGAAGGTTCCGACGGACTCTGGCCAATAATGGCGAGCAAGGCTTGTTCAGTAAACAGATCATCTGGATAGCTTCTCTTGAAAACAGGGGCCATCCTTAAAGTTTTCCTATTTGGAGAAAAAAAACGTCCCGCGTCCTTTATAAGTTTGCTCTCTTTTAAGTAAGGAAAACTATTGATCACCATAGATACGCCTTGACCAGCGTATCCACCATAAATAAGGGCGCCCATTGTACAAATTATAAAAACCAGCCATATTAAAGCTTTGCGAACTTTTGAGGATCGGCCATTGTTGATGCCGCAGTTCTCGCCGATATCATGCTCTTCATTCCCAGTGGAACTGTTGTGATTTATATCAGTCATCTTGGAAC
>CAZFJT010000174.1:0-6585 GCA_964519135.1 uncultured Syntrophales bacterium
GGAGGGGAGCTACTGCGCGTAGGGCGATAACTCCTCCGATCAGCGCCTCAAAATCGCATGCATAGAGCATTGTATAAACTGGATATGTGGCGGTCCGCCGAGGACCTCCCCTCCTGGACCTCCCCATCGAGCGTCCGACCATGGGAGGCCGGAATGAAATTTCATTTCATTCCGTGTTTTATTTAGAGAATTACTATAATTAAACAGATCTTGACTTCAGGCTTGTAAATCTGCTATCAAGATAGTCTCTTACCATTATCATCAACCGGAGGCGAACTGATCCCTTGGCGCCTACCTATCAAGAATCATTTCCCAATATCAATATATTTGACGCCCAGAGCATGTATAAAGCATTGAGCGCTTTTATTATAGCTGTAGAGAATCTCTAAGGAGCAAAGCCGTATGAGTCAGTACGACATTGAACTTACCGAAGAACACATTATGCTTCGGGACATGGTTAGGAAATTCGCTGAAAAGGAAATCCTACCAAGGGTGGAAGAAGATGAGAACAATCACAGGTTCCAAAGGGACCTGGTCAATCAAATGGCCGAGCTTGGGCTTTTTGGTTGCCCTGTCCCAGAAGAATATGGCGGCAATAATATGGGCTATCTCGCGCACGCCATAGTTACTGAAGAAATAGGAAGAGCCTCTGGATCTCTAAGGGTTGCCTTCAATATGCAGACCATGGGCACCGCGCTTTCAGTACTAAAATGGGGAAGCGATGAGCTAAAGAACAAATACATACCGGCCTTGGTATCCGCGGAAATACTCGGATGCTTTGGCATAACCGAGCCGGACTCAGGATCGGATACGGCTTCTATGGCCACAACAGCGGTTAAGGATGGGAATGAATACGTATTGAACGGCCGCAAGATGTGGATCACATGGGCGCCTGTGGCTGATATGTCCGTAGTGTTTGCCATGACGGACAAAAAGGCCAAACACAAGGGAATGAGCGCGTTTGTAATGGATATGGACGCCAAGGGAGTGATCACTGAGACAATCAAGGAAAAGATCGGACTCTGGGCCTGCCCCACTGGTGAGATTATAATGGAAGACGTTCGAATCCCGGCGACCAATCTCCTGGGCGAAGAGGGCAAAGGTTTCGGATATCTCATGCAGGAACTGATCAGCACGAGACTATCCGCGGCCGCGGGCGCCGTTGGATCATGCCAGGCAGCCTTGGATGAATCCATTAAATACGCAAATGAAAGAACACAGTTCGGAAAGCCTGTGGCCCAATTTCAGATGGTCCAGGAAGTTATTGCCAGGATGGTGGCTGAAACCGAGGCGTCCAGGGCCCTGGTTTGGCGATGCGCGATGCAAAAGGACAAAGGTCTTTTAAACAATATGCGAGAGACCGTGCTAGCGAAATATTATGCTTCAAAGGCGGCTGACGAAGTGCCGAACCTGGGATTGGAAGTGTTGAGCGCATATGGTTACTCCAATGAGTACCCAATAGCCAGGATACTCAGAGATGGTAAGGTATATAAGATATTGGAGGGCGCAACCAATATCATGAAGATGATACTAGCTACGGACGCGCTTGGTATTAAGAAAGCCAATAGATAAGTTTCCCGCTTAGTACGCGGGCTTTTAATGCAGCTTTGGTACGGTAGGTAGGTACTTTGAGGATTGGAGGTTCTTCCTTCAGTCCTCATATTTTTATTTGGAAATGGCAAAGGCGGCGCGATTGGGCTTATCATTCTCCATTGAGAAAAAGGATCCAAATAGCAGAGCGAGGTTGGGAACTCTGAGGACTTCTAGGTCGGTAATCCCCACCCCTGCTTTCATGCCTGTGGGAACAAGGGCCACAGTGCGCGCGGTGTCTCCAAAAGAAATAGTCGATTTGGGCTATAAAATGATACTCTCCAACGCCTACCATCTGTATCTGCGACCAGGCCACAAGCTGATAAAAGAACTTGGCGGTTTACACAAATTCATGGGATGGGATGACTCAATTCTAACTGACAGCGGCGGGTTCCAAGTCTTCAGCCTCTCTAAATTCACAAAGTTAAGTGAAGAAGGGGTAATGTTTCAATCCCACATAGACGGCTCTGAACATCTTTTCACCCCTGAGCTTTGTATGGAGGTCCAAGAGGCGTTGGGCTCGGACATCATAATGTGTCTTGACGATGTGAGGGCGTACCCCGTTTCATGGGAAGACGCCAGGTTAGCGGTGGATAGAACCACCAGATGGGCGGCTCGCTGTAAAAGCGCCAAAAAAAAAGTTGACCCTGGATTGTTCGGCATAGTACAAGGTTCGATGTTCTTGGATCTGAGGCGTATCAGCGCAGAGAACCTTGGATCACTGAATCTGGATGGATACGCTATAGGCGGTCTGAGTGTTGGTGAACCCCGGGAAATGATGCTGGAGATGATAGAGGGCACAGAGCCCCTACTCCCCCGGAATAGGCCGCGCTATCTCATGGGAGTTGGAAAACCCCAAGATATAGTGGACGCGGTACTCCTTGGTGTGGATATGTTCGATTGTGTTCTTCCCACCAGAAACGCCAGGAATGGCATGCTGTTCACCTCCTTTGGATCGATCAATATCAAGAACTCCAAGCATAGGGTCGATCCCGGACCAGTGGATCCAAAATGCTCCTGTGAGTTATGTGAAAAATACTCCAGGGCGTACTTAAGACATCTCTTCCTGGAAAAGGAGATATATGGCGTAAGGTTGGCCACAATCCACAATCTTCGGCGATATAGCGACCTCATGCTGTCTATCAGGAAAGCAATACAAAACGAAACAATGCAAGATTTTCTGTACGGTTTTCATGAAAACATGGAGGCATTAGATGATTGACGTTGCATACGCGATGGCTGAAGGCGCTGGCTCAGGCCAGGGAGGCGCCTCACCTTATGCGTCACTTATTATGATGGTATCGATATTTGCAATCTTTTACCTGTTACTTTTCAGGCCCCAGCAAAAGAAGGCCAAAGAGCATAAACAGATGCTGGATAATTTGCGAAAAGGGGACGCGGTAATAACCCAAGGGGGCATTTATGGTAAGATTGTGGCTATAGCGGATAACAATCTCACCATTGAAATAGCTGATAAAGTGAGAATCAAGGTGGCCAGGGCATATATTGCCGGACTCGCCTCTGATTCCGAGTCCACTACCCCTAATCCCACTACCACTTAGGATGTGACCTTTCGGCGCATTTGATTATATATAGAGGCGTATCATATCTTATTGCCAAAGTACGGAGTCTGATACGCGGCAGGAGAAAATCTAGATGATCGAAAGCCTGAGATGGCGAATAGCTATAATTTTGGTGGTTCTTGGTCTGAGCGTGTTCTTTTTGTACCCCACAGTGGGCCCTGTGCCGGAATTCTGGAAGGAACATTTGCCGGCAAATCCCATAAGGCTCGGCCTGGATCTTAGGGGAGGCCTCCATCTCATATTGGAGGTTCAGTCTGATGAGGCTATTGAGGCGTCTGTTGAAAACGCAATGGAAGAAGCCTCCACATTAATGAAAGAGGCCAAGATCAGGTACAGCGATATCAGAAAGGTTTCCACAACAAAGTTCGAAGTGGAATTAAAGGACCCTGATCAAGAAACCCTGTTTGACACTAATGTCCTTGACAGACTGGGAACATTCAGAAAGCTTCCGTCCCAATCAGGGGGCGCGGGAAGGATAGTTCCTGTGGAGATGAGGCCTGAAATGGTACAGGACATCAAACAGAAGGCCGTGCGGCAGGCTGTGGACACCATTAGAAACAGAGTGGACCAGTTCGGTGTGGCTGAACCTGATGTCATAATCCATGGAGATGACAGGATCATCGTCCAATTGCCGGGACTTAAGGAAGATGTGAACAGGGCGATATCTATAATCAAGAAGACGGCCCGACTGGAATTCAAGCTTGTTTCTGAAAAAGGTGACCTTCAAGCGGCCCTAAGGGGCAATCCACCTCCAGGCGCAGAAGTTCTGTACGAAATGGATCGAGATCCTTCCACGGGCTCAGTGCGCAGAACCCCTTATCTATTGGAAAAACGCACACTCATGACAGGTGAGCATATCACACGGGCCAGGGTGGAGTCAGACAGAGGCCAACTCTTCATCTCAATGGTGTTCGATTCCATTGGCGCGGATTTGTTCGAACGCATCACAGGCGATCATGTGGGTGAAAGACTTGCGATCGTTCTGGATGACAGGATATTCTCAGCCCCTGTGATCAGGGACAGGATTTCCGGAGGCAGGGCAATAATAGAGGGAAGTTTTACTCCACAGGAAGCCTCTGACCTGGCCTTGGTTCTTAGGGCCGGATCATTGCCCGCGCCTGTGACCATACTTGAGAACAGGACCGTTGGACCGTCCTTGGGTGAAGATTCCATTCGCCTGGGTAGAAACGCGGTGCTTTTAGGCCTGCTGTTAGTGGTAATCTGTATGGCCATTTATTATCGATGGGCGGGTGTAATAGCGAATATAGCCCTTATTCTGAACCTGGCTCTCATCTTTGCGGTCATGGTGCTGCCTGTGCTCAGGGCTACCCTTACACTGCCGGGCCTAGCCGGTGTCGCCCTTACAATGGGCATGGCCATAGACGCGAACATCCTCATATTTGAAAGGATCAGGGAAGAGCTACGACAGGGCAAATCACCAAGGGCGGCCACTGACGCAGGTTACACAAAAGCGTTCTCAACCATTCTTGACGCGAACTTGACAACGATCCTCGCGGCCCTACCCCTAATCCAGTTCGGCACAGGGCCTATAAAAGGATTTGCCGTAACTCTGTGCATTGGTCTTATTGTGTCTATGTTCACCGCCCTTTTTGTGACAAGAACAATATTCGACTGGGCGTTCCAGAATATGAGGATCAAAAAGCTCAGCATATGATGTTATCCAGTGACAATCACGGCGCCCCAAACAAACAGTGACCGCGGAGGCCTTTGCTCAGCGATCCATACAAACCGTTCAAAGAGGTTTTAGACGGTGGAACTAATAAATCCCAACATAAATATAAACTTCTTAGGTAAACGTAAATACGCTTATGTGGTCTCAGCGATCCTTATACTCCTTTCTCTTGCGTCCATACCCATTAAGGGCCAGGTGAAGCTTGGCATTGACTTTGCCGGTGGAGTGATGGTCCAGGTCCGCTTCAATGAGGAAGTGAATACCAAGGGTGTGCGAACAGCCCTATCAGAGCTTGGCGAGAACCTTATCGTCCAGAAGTTCGCAATAAGCGAAAATGAATTCGCGATCCGAATGGAGGAGCCTGAAAAGGGCGCCCAAGGTCTTGCAGAGACAGTGAAGAAGCTCCTGGAAGCCAAGTTTGGAGAAGGTTCGGTGGAAATTCGTGGCATGGAGATGGTCGGGCCCAAGGTCGGCGCAGACTTAAGAGCCGCCGCGGTCTGGGCCACCGCGTTGGCCCTGATTTTCCTTTTGGTTTACGTTAGTGTCAGGTTCGGTCCCAGTCAGGCTTTGGGCGCGGTTATATGCGTAATACACGATCTCATAATCATATACGGTATTTTTGTTTGGACAGGCAAGGAGTTCAACCTGACTATTCTCGCTTCCGTCCTTACTGTGGTGGGTTACGATATCAATGACACCATAGTTGTTTGTGACAGGATCAGGGAGAACCTGGGTATAATGCGCAAGGCGCCGCTGATTGAAGTGCTCAACAAAAGTGTTAACCAGACACTCTCAAGAACGATCCTAACATCAGGATTTACACTCCTGGTTGTTGCGGCTTTGATGATATTCGGAACCAATGTTTTGCAGGACTTTGCCTGGGCCCTTATGTTGGGGATTCTCTTTGGAACCTATTCCTCTATTTTTGTGGCTACCCCATTGGTATTAGCCTGGGACAAGATAATCCCTGTAAAACGAGTTTAGACAGGCAACCTATCTGTAATGAACAATTCCCAAATTCTGGGACATGAGAAGACCCTGGCCTTCCTGGACAAAGTTGTAGAATCAGGAAGGCCTTCACACGCTTATATATTTTCCGGCCAGGAGGGGATCGGAAAAAGGGCGGTTGCCCTGAGATTCTGCGCTATGTTGACTTATTCCGAACAGGAACCCACCCACCAGCAATCTTCCGAAGCGCGCCTTATATACAATGAGAATCACCCGGATCTGAGAATTGCATCGCCAGTAAGAGGCATTATTAGAATAGACCAAATTAGAGAACTCAGGACTTTTTTCAAATATGAGCCCATACAGGCGCGTTTCAGAATAGTAATAATCGACGACGCCCATTGCATGAACCCCCAGGCGCAAAACGCGCTTTTAAAGACCTTGGAGGAGCCGCCCCCCTCGGGTATGATAATACTTGTCACCTCCCAACCCGCATTGCTATTACCAACTGTGAGGTCCAGGTGCAGATTGTTGAGCTTCAGCCCCATTCAAAGAGAAATCCTGACCGATTATTTGGTTGATAAAAAGAATATGAGTCACATGGAGGCCGCGACTTTAGCCGGCCTGGCCCAGGGAAGCTTTTCAAAGGCCACCCAATTGATGGAATCTCCGGCCCTGGAATTCAGATCCACAATCATAAATGCCCTACTTGGACAAACAGATCGGGGCCTGTCTGAGATCCTCGACCTTTCTTCCCGCATCTCATCAGAC
>CAZFJT010000175.1:0-6583 GCA_964519135.1 uncultured Syntrophales bacterium
GTCTTGGGAAGATCATAGGCGGAGGACTGCCTGTGGGCGCTTTTGGTGGAAGAAAAGAGATCATGGAGCTATTGGCCCCTTCAGGGGGAGTTTACCAGGCTGGGACCCTCTCTGGAAATCCGTTGGCTGTAGCCGCGGGATTGACAACTTTAAAGATCCTCAAAAGGGATAACCCCTACCCTCTACTGGAAGATAATTCAGCTAAACTGGCAAGAGGCGTTCAAGACTTGCTGGAGAAAAATGGGACTCCCCACACCCTTAACCGGGTGGGCTCAATGTTATCCATATTTTTTAATCCAGGCCCTGTGACGAACTATGAAGAGGCCGCTGACTCCGACAGAGAATTTTTCAAGGGATTTTTCAGAAATATGTTGGAGCGAGGAATTTATCTCGCCGCGTCGCCATTTGAAGCGTGGTTTGTGAGCGCTTCCCACAGCGAAGAGGATATTGATAAGACTTTGAAGGCAATAGGAGAAAGCGTTAAACGCGCGTTGTAGCACGCTTTTAATTCTCGTAGCACGGCGAAATACTTGATCATTTTGCCTTGCTTTTCATATGTTCTTAAACTATCCTGTATTTCCTGTGTGGGGAATCTTACCCTCAAAAGTACGTTCAATAGGCTTTTCAAAGGCATATGCTAAGAAGCCTTTGGCTGTAAGAGTTGACCGTATGACCGTTATGATTGTAAGCGTCGGCCGGATCTTTTCGACGCATTCCCATCCATTTTTTACGGTATGCGAGTCCTATGTCCACCAAGTCCATGCAAGGAGGTAAAGATGGACAAATCTATTGATGTTCCCGAACGGTTGGAAATGAAAGGTGTATCCCGACGGGACTTCATGAAGTTCTGCGGATTCATGGCGACCGTTTTGGGTCTTCCCATGTCGTTCGCTCCCAGAATTGCGGAGGCAGTCGCCAGCGCGAAGAGGCCCACAGTGGTATGGCTGCATTTCGCAGAGTGCACAGGCTGCACAGAGTCCTTTATAAGGACCACATATCCCTGGGCTGCGGATATTATTCTTGATACAATCGATCTGGCTTATCACGAGACAGTGATGGCCGCCGCGGGTGACCAGGCTGAAGAAATTCTGGAAAAGACCGTCAAGGAAAACAAGGGTAAGTACATCTGTATCGCTGAGGGCGGCATCCCAACCAAGGATGACGGCGTATACGGAAAAATCCATGGCAAAACATTCAAGGAAATCGCCGAGCATGTTGTGAAAAACGCAGCCGCTACAATTTGCGTTGGAAACTGCGCATGCTTTGGCGGCGTTCAGGCTGCCGCTCCCAACCCCACAGAGGCCAAGAGCGTAGCTGAGGTGACAGGCGTCAAGACCGTGAATATAGCAGGCTGCCCTCCCAACGCTGATAATATGGTGGCCACTATTGTTCATTACCTGCTGCTTGGCAAATTGCCCGCGCTCGATGGCAACGGCAGACCAATATTTGCATATGGATATCTTATCCATGACAATTGCCCACGTCGCGGTCACTTCGAGAACGATGAATTCGTAAAAGAATTCGGTGATGAAGGAGCGCAAAAGGGATGGTGCTTGTACGAGGTTGGTTGCGCCGGTCCTTCAACTTATAACAACTGCCCGAAAATCAAGTGGAACCAGGGAACCAACTGGCCCATAGGCGCAGGTCATCCATGCATAGGCTGCAGCGAACCGAATTTCTGGGATGAGCTAAGCCCATTCTACGTTGAGAAGTAGGAGCGTAGCTTCATTAAAGGAAATCCATCCCTAATGATGACCTACTGAAAAGGAGCGAAACTATGGCAAGAGTCGTTGTTGACCCGATCCCACGGATTGAGGGTCATCTTCGCATAGAAGTAGAAATAGAAAATGGAAAGGTAAAGGACGCGTGGAGCTCCGGCACACTATTTCGCGGACTTGAGATAATTCTCCAGGGTCGCGATCCCAGGGACGCTCACCTTCTGACACAGCGCTCCTGCGGTGTCTGTACTCTGGTACATTCCCTTGCCTCAGTAAGGGCTGTTGAAGACGCCCTGAAAGTAAAAATACCTACAAACGCCAGAATAATACGTAACCTCACCCACGCCGCCCAGAATATGCACGATCATACAGTGCATTTCTATCAACTGTGCGCGCTTGATTGGGTGGATGTTGTCTCAGCCCTTAGCGCGGACGCTAAGAAGACAGCCGACCTCTCCTACGACCTGAGCGGCCGTCCCCAGACAACAAAGTATTATGAAGGCCTGAAAGCTAAATTAAAGGCTTTCGTGGATTCAGGACAGCTTGGACCGTTCGCGAACGCCTACTGGGGCCACCCTGACTACAAACTGCCCCCTGAGGCGAACTTGATGGCTGTTGGCCACTATCTGGACAACCTTCGCCAGCAGGTCCACGCGGCTCAGATGACAGCTATTTGGGGCGCAAAGAACCCCCATCTCCAGGGACATCTACCTGGCGGCGTAACAGTGGCTGAGCAATTGAATGCGGATCGTATCTCCCAGTATCTGTTCATGCTTCGTGAGCAGATCAAGTTCATAGAAGAGGTTTACATTAAAGATCTTCTGGCTGTGGCCCCCTTCTACAAACACTGGGCAAAGATCGGTGGAAACAAGAGCTTCCTCAGCTATGGCGATTTCCCTGAAGGTGACAAAGAGCCCGATAGCTTCTACTTCCCGCGTGGAATGGTAGTTGACGGAAAACTCAAGGCCCTGCCTGTGGATGTTTCCAAGATCGCAGAAGATGTTACAAGAGCCTGGTACGAAGGCGACAAGCCTCTGCATCCGTCAGTTGGAGAAACCAAACCCCTCACAGGCGATAAGCTTGCCGGCGCGGTACCCAACACCAAGGACAAGGAAGGCAAGTATTCCTGGATGAAGGCCCCCCGTTATGATGGCAAACCCATGGAAGTGGGACCATTGGCCCAGTGCCTTGTCTCCTATGTCGGCGGAAACAAAGAGATCAAAGAAAACGTCGATATGTGCCTCAAGGCCCTCGGCGTCGGTCCGGAAGCCCTTTTCTCAACTCTGGGAAGACTTGCGGCCAGAGGTATCAAGTGCCTTGTCAACGCCAAGAGAGCTGAAAAGTGGACCATGGACCTCATTGAGAACATCAAGAAGGGTGACACAAAGACCTTTACCCCGTACAAGCTTGATGAGAGCGTCAATGGCCAGGGCTTCGGCCTGAACGACGTGGCCCGTGGATCATTGGGACACTGGGTAAACATTGAAAAGGGCAAGATCAAGAATTACCAGCAGGTGGTTCCTTCCACATGGAATCTTGGCCCCACATGCAGCAATGGAGAGAAGGGCCCTGTGGAAAACGCCCTTATAGGAACTCCTGTCGCTGATCCCAAGAAACCTCTTGAGATCCTCAGGACAGTTCACTCATTCGATCCGTGTATAGCTTGCGCGGTTCATGTGATTGATCCCAAAACAAATGAGATCTATAAGTTCCGCGTATCCTAGGATTCGCAACTGAATAATAGAGCTCGCAAAGGGCGGCCTGCATATGGTCGCCCTTTTTTTTTTAATACTAACCTATGTATTCTTGCAGCGGACGCGCGTATACTGATCCCCCTGGCCACTCTAATTGAGCGTTTGAATGGAGTTATCTTTTTGCGTCAGCTACCTTAATGAATGGAGCGGCGTCCTCAGTGGTTTCGGATAAATCAGAGGGATACATGAGATCCAGTGTAACGGTCTCGTCCCATAACGCGGGCCTCCATTCGAATTCGTCCTTGGTTATAAGCCCTGCGTGTCGAAGTTTCAGGAATAGGCTTCTAAGCCCTTGGTGGGAGAGCTTGTATTTCTCCATGATCTCATCATCCGTGAGACCCAGGCGGATATCTTCAATAATTTCTCGCCCTTTAATCTCCCGCTTTTTCATATGACCCCCCATGACCGGTAAATTACACTTCATTATGCACAACTGTACGGTATTTTTCTACTCTTTTTATTTTTATTTCTATCTTTTTTTTGGCGCGAATTGAATACAATCAAAGAGCCGTACTTCATGTTTTTAACTCTAATCTATACTGTATTTAAAAAAATTATTTGCCAATGAATCTGTTATCAGACTTGATATGTGACTCCAACATTGGGATAAATGACTCCATAATCAACTGGCCCCTGATCAAAATATTTCGGTGGATACGATGACCAATGGTCAATACTATCCATATGCTGAAGGAACGATTACATGGAAGAAGAAAGGTTGATATCAGTTGAGGAACTGACCGGTGAACGCGCGGCTGACGGCGCGCTCAGGCCCCAGGCCCTGAAGGATTATATTGGCCAAACCTCCTTAAAGGAAAACCTTGCCATATCGATAGAAGCGGCAGGCGGAAGAGGCGACCCCCTGGATCATATACTCTTCCATGGTCCTCCTGGACTCGGCAAAACCACCCTTGCCCACATAATAGCCAAGGAGATGGGAGTGGCGATTCATACCACCTCAGGTCCGGTCATTGAGAAGGCCGGAGATTTGGCCGCGATTTTAACGAATCTGGAAAGAGGCGATGTGCTGTTCATAGATGAGATCCATAGGCTTAGCCCTGCTGTTGAGGAGATACTGTATCCGGCAATGGAAGATTATGGGTTGGACATTATAATAGGACAAGGCCCCAGCGCGAGGACCGTGAAGATAGACCTTGCGAAATTCACTTTGGTGGCTGCTACAACACGGAGCGGCTTACTTACAAACCCACTTAGGGACAGATTCGGAATCTTTTTCCACCTGGAATTTTACAGTATTGATGAACTTGAAGAGATAGTGAGCCGTTCAGCTTCGATCCTTGGGGTTAAAATCACAAATGATGGGGCAAAGGAAATAGCCCTCAGATCCAGGGCCACTCCCAGAGTAGCCAACAGGCTGACCAGAAGGGTCAGGGATTACGCTGAGGTTCGCAGCGCGGGGGTAATCGATAAGGACACGGCCCAAAAGGCGCTTAACCTATTAGGTGTTGATGAATCGGGTTTGGACACAATGGATAGGCGCTATTTGGAGACAATGGTTTTGAAGTTCAATGGCGGCCCTGTGGGAATAGAAGCCCTCGCGTCTGCGGTTGGAGAGGAGAGAGACACTTTGGAGGACGTTTATGAGCCTTTTTTGATCAAAGAGGGTTTTGTGGATAGAACCCCCAGGGGTCGAGTAGCCACCATAAGGGCTCAGGCCCTTTTTAAGGGATTAGCGAGACAAGGGGATCAGCGGACGCTTTTCAATGAATAGCCCCATTTTGGATATATTATCATTATGGCCAACAAAATTAGAGTCTTAGACGAACAGGTCATTAATCGCATCGCCGCGGGCGAAGTTATAGAACGGCCGGTTTCAGTGGTCAAGGAATTGGTGGAGAACTCCATTGACGCAGAATCTTCATCCATATCCGTTCATGTGGAAAATGGCGGAAAGAAGCTGATAATGGTCAGGGATGATGGCAGGGGTATCAGCCATGATGACGCTTTTTTGGCCCTTGAAAGACACGCGACCTCAAAAATAAACTCAGAGAAAGACCTGTTGGGCATATCCACAATGGGTTTCAGGGGCGAGGCTTTGGCCGCGATCGCTGCTATATCCAGGTTCACCTTGAAATCATCGGACGGTTCTGATCAGGGTGGTCAAGAGGTTGTGGCCGAGGGCGGTGTTCTCAAGTCAGCCAAGCCTGTGGGTATGCCAAAGGGCACGATCATAGAGGTTCGTAATCTTTTTTACAATGTGCCCGTCAGAAGGAAGTTTCTTAGAAAGAACGACCTTGAGGAAGCCCATATATCTGAGATGATGACGAAATTTGCGTTGGGTTTTCCCTGGATCGGATTCACCTATGTGGTCAACAACAGGACCAAGATGGAGGCGCCTCCTGCAAGCTCCACCTTTGATAGGATTAACAGCTTATATTCAAAGGATGTTAGAGACAATTTATTGGAGCTTGATCACTCCCATGATGAGATCAGTATCCAGGGATATGTGGCCAGACCTCCTTATTCCAGGTCCAACAACAGATCGGTGCTTACCTTTGTTAACGGTAGATCAGTTAAAGACGGTCTCATAAACTCCGCGGTAAACAGGGCCTTTTCCAATCTAATGGAAAGGGGCAGATATCCACTGGCAATACTCTTCCTGCAAATACCTCCGGACAGGGTGGACATTAATGTTCATCCCCAAAAAGCAGAGGTGCGATTCGTAGATCCCAAGAAGGTGTATAAATCCATAATCGACGGTGTACAGGACGCTCTGTGTGGCGGACCCTTCAGAGAGCCGCCGCATCTGAGGGAACCTTTTTTCCCTAAAAAACCGCAAAGCTTCTCTGGAAATCAAAGGGACAAGCCGGAGTCGGATTCAGTCCAATCGCCCCAGAATCAAAGGCCTCATATACCCAAGACTTTCCAGACTTCAGAGGCTGAAAGCATGGGTGTTGCCCCAAGAGGTATTCAGTCCTCTGGAAAGGGCGCGGAGACAAAGGACCGGATCAAGGACAAATTGAGCCGCTCCAATAATAAAACCTCTCAAGACTTTCATCGAACTGTTGGTGAATCGGAACCACTTTCCGGGGCAAAGCTCGATCGAGCCCAAGGAATGCGGCAAGTCTCCATGGTTGATGATAGTAAAGG
>CAZFJT010000176.1:0-6583 GCA_964519135.1 uncultured Syntrophales bacterium
CAATAGATCCGAGCCGGCCTGCAAAACGCTGACGGCTGTGATAGCCTCCAGGTTGATTCCCCTGGTTCCTGGATCCCCCAGTTCCGGCGCTTCATCACTGCCGAGTTTGGCCTCTTTTGTCTTCCAAACCTCTTCTGCAATGTTCGATATGATCGGCAATTGGAGTTTTTCATCATTTTGAGTCAAAGCTGCTTGCCTGATTCTCTCCATGATAGAGTAGCAGTACTCCATTCCGTATCCCACAGCGCCGGTGGTGGGATCTATAAGGATCCTGTCAACCGGCATACCCAGATTTTCCAAGAGTATGTTTAACTGTTTGGCAAGGTTGATATCTATGGGAGAGTTTGCAGCGACTATATGTTTATACGCTATTGCCGCGGCGCCGATCTGCTTGTAATTATTTTCCGTTATCGGACCGATAACGAGGTTTAGCCCATCGCAAGCTTCAGCTACGGCCTTTAGCGTTTCAGTGTTCTTCTCATCGCTTGAAACACCCCAAACTATAAGGGGAACATCCACGGCTTCAGCTACTTTTTTCGCTGTTTCCGCGGCGTGCTCAGGTGAGAGGTCTTTGCCGTTGGGATCTGTGCCGGCAAGCCATAAACAAACAGCGTCAGCCTTGTACTCGTCGACACATTTTTTCGCCCAGGCCACCGGATCATTTATTACGTCCTTATAAGCCTCCAGAGCAGTCTCCGGCCAATCTTCCGGCGCAACATCCATGATCTGCAGGGCCAGCTTGGGTATATTGGGAGACTTACCTTCAAAGGAGTAAAAGTTATAGCCTGTTTCACCCCCAAGGGTGAATTGGGCGCCTGGTCTTCCGACAACAACCTCTCTAATCTTTCCCGTATATTTTACTACGGGGAGGTCTGCCATTCGCCACCTTCCTTACTTTCCATTCATACGAGTTGTAGTTGTTTCTAAATACTGTTTTCAAAAATCCCTACACAGGATTCTTACGCCTTTCACTTCCAAACCAATCCGTGCTGGGTGATTGGAAGTATCTCTCAGCCGTACTTAGATAGGCTTTCAGAGGATTTGCCTCCTCGCCGATATTCACGGCTTCAATATTGATCCTCCACTGGTAGCTGTCTTCGCTGGGGCTGGGTCCATACTTGGACATTAAGATCTTAACCTTTGTACCATCAAATCTTTCTCTTTCTTCGAAAGTGAATTCTTCATTGGCCATGAGTCAACACCTCTCTTTCATACTGAGGATTGTGTATTTGAACCGACATATAGCTGCCGGGGGCTAGACTTGTCCTGTATCTTTTCTGATTGGATTAATTGCGACGGGTAAGCACCAATATTATGGACTAGGGAGCTCTTAGTGGCAATAGATTTTTTTGGATTTTCGCATACATAGCACGTTTTAATAATTCGTGTGAGCCCAAATCTTCTTCTTGATTTATAAGGACTGGGCGCCATGCGCCGCAGAGAAAAACAACACTGATTGGCCGGTCGATCAAATCGCACATAAAATCCATCCAATGCGACAAGTTTACAATGATAATTTCTACAGATCAAGGGGCTTAGGTCCGTGCCGGCGCCATTTTTAAAAATTTTTTCATCTGTGGACCTAAGCCCCTTAATGGATCAGAATCAGTTGTTTTTAGAGGGTTACTGGCGGTTCACCCTTTTTAGCAAGGAAGTCCAATCTGTTCAGGGCGTTTACCATGGCTTTTGCCGAAGCTACCAGAATGTCTTCGTGCGCGCCCTGCCCCATTGCCACGTGACCATTCTCCTCCAGCCTTATGGTGGCCTTTCCCAACGCGTCGGTTCCCCCTGTTATTGCGCTTATGGAAAACCTTAGCAATTTGGGACGCCTGCCCGTCATTTTCAGGATGGTGTTGTAAGTGGCGTCAACAGGACCGTTTCCAAGCTCCGCGCCTTGATACTCAGAGCCGTCGATTTCCATTTTTACAGTGGAAGTGGGGACAACATCTGAACCTGACATAATGGTCACTGAGACCAGTTTATATGTTTCCGATATTCTTAGAATATCATCCAATATTATGGCTTCTATATCCTCATCAAACACCTTCTTTTTATGGTCGCTCAGGTCCTTGAACCTCTTGAAGGCCAAATCGGACTCTTCTTCTGTGAGCTGAAAGCCAAGGGTTTTCACCCGCTCTTTAAAGGCGTGCCTGCCCGAGTGTTTACCCAGCACAAGAGAGGATTTACCAATGCCGACCTTTTCAGGATCCATGATCTCATAGGTGGTCCTCTCTTTAATTACACCATCCTGATGAATTCCGGATTCATGGGCGAACGCGTTGGCGCCTACTATGGCTTTGTTCGGCTGTACAGGTATTCCGGTTATATTACTCACCAGCCTGCTGGTTGGAAATATTTCCACAGTATTGATGTTGGTATGAAACCCAAAGTGCTTTTTCCTTGTTTCAAGGACCATGACGATTTCTTCCAATGAGGCGTTACCGGCCCTCTCTCCAATTCCATTAATAGTGCATTCTATTTGCCGCGCGCCGGCCCTGATCGCGGCCAGGGAGTTGGCGACCCCTAAACCTAGATCATCATGGCAATGGGCTGAAATTATAACATTATCAATTCCATGCACATTTTCCATTACATATTTTATTAGTCCGGATATCTCGTCCGGATATGAATAACCCACTGTGTCAGGAATATTTATTGTGCCCGCGCCCGCGTCCACAGCGGTTTGAATCACCTTACACATGTACTGGGGATCGCTCCTTGTGGCGTCTTCACAGGAAAACTCCACCCAGTCACTGAGAGATTTGGCCAAAGTCACGGCCTTTCCCGCCATATCAATAACCTGGTCCCTGGACATCTTTAGTTTATGTTTAAGATGAATGTCACTTGTGGCTATGAATGTGTGAATCCCTGGGAGCTTCGCTTTTTCCACCGCTTTCCAAGAGGTTTCAATGTCAGTTGCCAAGGCCCTGGCAAGGCCAACGACCCTGGACTCTTCAATCTGTTCCGCTATCTGAAATACAGCCTGAAAGTCACCTTCAGAGCTGGCTGGAAAACCGGCCTCTATTATATCGACCCCTAATTTTTCGAGCTGGGTCGCGACTCTGATCTTTTCATGTTTGTTCATTGTTGCGCCCGGCGATTGCTCGCCGTCTCGCAGGCTGGTGTCAAATATCATGATTCTTTCGGACATTTTTATCTCTCCATGTGTTCTTATGATCCATTAATCATTTAATTGTATATTTCGGTAAGCCAATATGTTCTCCGATCAAGCGCGTCGTTGAGAAATGCGCAGTATTCTAAGAGCATAGAGCGCGTCCCCTGCCTTTTTGCGCGAGAGTCCAACATAGAACCAACGCGCAATTAATCGCTCAGACGTGAATACTGGATCACTTATCTAAGACGCGGGATTTATTGATCAGGATAGTAGACCTTTGGGACTGAGGTCCGATTCAGATTCACCATCAACAGATTCTGAATCCGCCTCTGTCCCTAAAGCCTCCTTGTTCTTCCTTTCTCGACTGCGCAGATAGAAAGTTAATATCGGGCCTGAAATCACATAACCCGCGCAAAGGAAGAATGGGACAATTTGGGGGGACGCGGCTATTAGCGCTAAAATTAGGACGAACGCCACTGTAGCGCTGAATGGCTTTTGTTTAGCCATTGTAAGATCTTTAAAGGCATGAAACTTCACACCGCTCACCATTAAAAAAGAGAGCGAATATGTCAGTATGAACATTGCTATAATGTAATTCCTCGGACTGATATCGAGCTTCTGGAAAAACAGCACAGTAGTTGCTATCATGGCCGCTGCCATTGGAATGGGCAATCCCTGAAATCGTTTAGGATCAATTGACCCGGTCAGCACATTGAACCTGGCCAACCTTAACGCGCCACAAGCCACAAAAACAAAGCAGCTCACCCACCCTATTCTTCCATAGGGCTCCAGACCCCAGATATACATTAAGATAGCAGGGGCCATACCAAAGGAAATCACATCCGCCAATGAATCCAACTCCAGGCCAAATTTGGTGGAGGTCTTAGTAAGTCTCGCAACTTTTCCATCTATACCGTCAAAGAATCCGGCGACTAAAATTAACGCAGCCGCCAGGGGATATTGGCCCTTGATTGCGCTTATGACACTGTAGAAACTCAGGAATATACTGGTGAGAGTCAGAAGTGAGGGAAGGATGAATATGCCTTTTTTCATCTCTCCAATTCGTCGCTTATGATTCTGGGCCTTTTCTGAACTGGAGCGCCGACGATCTTTTTTAAAAAAGTTCCTCTTGGTCTTTTTCTTGTAATTGGTGTCGTCTTTTCGTTCCTTATCCATTGGCCTATCTTAAATAATTATTTTCAATACATTTTTATTGTGAAAATCACTTGGTCACTCAGGCTTGATTCTCACTCAAGAGAATCAACCGCGCCCAACTACGAGTTTATAATAACATCTTGCAGGTGTTTGGTCACCTTGGATCATAAAAATATATCATATTTTATCGTGACCGATCTCGGCAATCCGACTCAACCCCGCCTTGACCTTTTGCCCCTGCTTTACGGTAACATTCAATTCCGCGGGTAGATAAATATCCAGCCTTGATCCGAAACGGATAAGGCCGTACCTCTCGCCCTTTTTCAGCTCATCTCCTTCTTTGGCCCAACATTCTATGCGTCTGGCCACCAAGCCGGCTATTTGAACCACTTCAATGGAAATTTCCTCTGAAGATAAAAGCATATGGCTTCTTTCATTTTCCAAGGAAGAATGAGGATCCCTTGCGTCAAGGAACTTTCCCGGGTGGTACCTGATTTCCTTGACCATCCCGTCTATAGGGGCTCGATTAACATGGACATTGAATATTGACATGAAAACACTGACCCTGGACCAATCACCCTCTCCCAAAAGCTCAGGTCTGGCGCCTTCAATTATCTCCTTAACCACTCCGTCCGCGGGCGAAAGTATCTCTCCTTCCTTGGAATGGGAAATTCTTTCAGGATTCCTGAAGAACCAAGCTACATACATGGTTGCAATAATGAAGATCAGGCTTATCCATGAATGATTAAGCAGCCACGATACGAACGCGAACAAAGCCAAAGGAACTATAAAAGGGAAGCCTTCTCTTACTATGGGCTCATATCTTCCATATTGCGAATTATGAGCCATTAGTTCTTCCGTGAAGGTTTTTCATAAGAGAACCCCCAAAATTTGTTTTGAAAAGCACAGGGAGGTCAATGAGTTCACCCATCAATTCTTTCTCGCCCTGGGTATGGCTACAAGCCCTGTCCTGACTGATTCAAGGATTCCGATGGGTTTCAGCAACTCAATAATCGCCTCCAGCTTACTTTGTGCGCCAGTTACTTCAACTGTTAGAGTTTCATGGGTCACATCAACCACTTTGGCGCGAAAAATATCCGTTATTCTTAAAACTTCAGCCCTTGAATCATCGGATGCGCTGACCCTTATTAACGCGGTCTCTCGCTCCACATGATCTATTGATGAAATGTCCTGGACCTTGACCACATTTATGAGTTTTCTGAGCTGCTTAATTATTTGTTCGGTCGTCTGCTCGGTACCCTGGGTAACTATTGTCATCCTGGAATAATTCGAGTCCAAAGTGGGCGCGACAGTTAAAGAATGAATGTTGAAACCTCTACCTGAGAACATTCCGGAAATGCGCGCAAGCACTCCGGGCAAATTCTCAACCAAAACCGATATTGTTCTATGGGATTTTGTCATACCAGTATCATGTCCGTATTTGACGCGCCAGCTGGCACCATTGGATACACCCCTTCCTCACGCTCTACAATGAATTCCATAACAACCGTGTTAGGGGTCTCTAAAGCCTCTTTTATAACAGGGCCCACTTCATCGTTTCTAACAGCCCTTAGCCCCACCGCGCCGTAAGCTTCAGCCAACTTTACGAAATCCGGGGCCGCCATGATGTCCGTATGAGCGTAAACATTATCATAGAATCGCTCTTGCCATTGTCTAACCATGCCCAGATAACCATTATTCAAGATGGCGATTTTTACGGGCAATTTATACTGGAGGGTAGTGGCGAGTTCTTGGATGTTCATCTGTATTGAGCCGTCTCCGGCTATATCTATCACCGTCTCATCGGGATAGGCCACTTGAGCTCCTATTGCGGCTGGAAATCCGTAGCCCATGGTCCCCAGTCCTCCAGAGGTCAAGAATTTCCTCGGTTTGTCAAAAAGATAGTATTGTGCGGCCCACATTTGATTTTGGCCCACTTCAGTGGAGATGATCGCTTCTCCGTTTGTTATCTCATATATTTTTTCAACCACATATTGAGGTTTTATTACATCAGTGGTTCTGTCGAACCTAAGCCTCTGCTCATTGCGCCACGCGGTTATTTGAGCGTGCCATTGGGTTAGCTTTGATTTTGCCGCCTGTAAATCGGCGCCCTTAAGTTCCTCTATCAAGGCCTCAAGAGCCAGTTTAGCGTCAGCCACAATGGGAATATCAACCTTGATGTTTTTCTGTATTGATGTGGGATCTATATCCACGTGGATAATTTTAGCGTTTGGAGCGAAAGTATCCACTTTTCCCGTTACCCTGTCGTCAAAGCGCGCTCCCACGGCCAAAAGCAAATCACTGTTACTAACA
>CAZFJT010000177.1:0-4500 GCA_964519135.1 uncultured Syntrophales bacterium
AGGTTGGACACCCCACTGGAAATTCGCCAGATGGGAGCTGAAATACCTCGAAGATCCCAAGAAAATCTATGGTGGTGAGGAATTCATAGCCACAATAGTGCGCAAGGGTCTAAAAGAGGATATGCCCAAGGTTTACGCTTTTCTAGACAACTTCAACTGGACGCCTGACCAGATGGCTGAATTGATGGTATGGAACCAGAAAGAAGGCGCGGATCCATACAAGAACGCGGTTAAGTGGATAAAAGAGCATCCCAAGGAAGTGGAGTCCTGGTTGAAGTAACAATGTAAGCAGTATAGTTAAGTGATTATAACGCCCCCTTTTCTATAAGGGGGTTTTTTTATGCCTACAGGTTTGATTTTTATGCTTGCCCTATTCACAATATGATCTGATAATACAGAAAGGGAAAAAGGAAGAGTACATTCTAACCTGAGATTCACTGTTACCAAAAATATACATGCGGCCTTGTGATGGCCCGCTTGGTTTTATAATAAGCATACAAAACAGAGGAATGGAAAAGTGGGCAAAAAGATTAACGCTAAGAAAGTTGCCGAAGATTTCAACTCAGGTATGCACGAAAATTCCATAATGGCAAAATATGGACTTTCGCCTGGACAAATGAAACAGCTCAAGGATAAGCTTGAGGCTGCGGGCTTACTTCATGAGCAGGAGACCCAGAGCGGTCCGTCAATGGGTTACACTCCAAATCTTTATGATGATCCTTATGAATGCCCATCGTGCGGTTTTAAGCAAAATGACGAATTTGCGGAGTGCCCTCGTTGTGGAGTAATTGTATCGAAAATGTCCAAGCAAGAACAAGCAAAGGCCGAGCAGGAAAAGCAAAAGCCGGTTCAGCTTTCAGAGCAGCTCACCTCTGAGGCGGTCATGGTAAAATCCGGCGGTCCATTTAAAAAGATTGTTTTCCTGTTGATTATCTGCCTTGGGGTGGCTATTTACCTTGTTTATTTCAGGGGAAAGGAAGAGCCCCCGCAATTTGTCTCCCCTCTGAATGTTGAAGAGGGTGATGACGGAGTGAAGCGCCTGGGCGGAGAGAAAGCGGGCAAGTTCAGAAAGATGATAGAAAATAGAGCCCCTAACCTGGCGCCATTGGATGAGAGCCTTGATGAAGGTCTGAACAATGAACTGGGTGATTTGGGCGACGCTGCTGACGATAAATATGAAAGATTCAACGAAGAAGCCGACAGTCAGGCCAATGAACCATGAGAAGCGGCTTACCAGGTGAAGGCCGTTCAACAATCCTGGGTCTGCTCATTCTGTTCCTGTTGTTCCTGATCATAGTATTCATCTGTTAATTCCCTGTCCGAGACTTCCGCGCCCAGCAGTTCTTCAGCCTGCGCTGTGAGGTCCAGGCAGTTCGACCCTTTTGCGCCTCTAACCTCTATACGCACGTCCCCATTATCCTGGATATAAACGTCTATTTCCTGTATGCCGCTCATAAGTACCATGCCTTTGTTTTTTCGCATATACTGCGAGCCCTGAATTTGATGTATATCCTTATATCAAAGGTCTTCCCTTTCAAGGGGATTTTCTGAGTGTCAGGTGAATTCGGTTATTCATTTCCCTGGCTTCTTCCACCAAAGTGAAGCCTTGTTCTTCAAGTTTGGACAAAGTTACCAGATACGCGTACTTTTGGGTGACCATATTAATGAATTCTCTTTCCTTGTAGTCCTTGACGCCGTACCAATCCGCTACAAGTTCGTACGTGTCCCCTGATTTTCTGAAGCCCAACTGATAATCCGGATCTGAAGTGGGTATCCTTATTTGAGCCTTTGTTGTGGCCCCACTATATCCTTTAATCTCAAGATCCCCTTCTTCAAAGTCTATATTTAGTTGCTCCAATGCGGCTATCAAGTGTTCTTTGGAGACGATGCGTGTTTTGAGTTCAGTGAAGTGGGACATGCTCAATACTCCTCTGGAAAGCGGAATGTTGATTATTATAAAGCTCCGCTATATTAGTTTAATCACAGGATGTTCCTTAAGTAATACTCTGTTGGTTTGCAGGTCCCTTACTGTTACGCAAAGTCTTTTTACCGCGTCTATGGATAACTCTACCGGAAACCTCTTGGCGCCCTGTTTAGCCTTTGGAATCGCATGGATGAACGTGGGGCTGTTTTCATTTATCCAAAGCCTGCCGGAGATCCGGGTCTCATCTCTTTCAATGAATCTTGCTGCGCCTTGGGGATCAAAGACAAGATCCAGATTAGTTTGGCGCCTGTTCAAAGCCCCGTTATGACCAACTTCATACAGTTCCAGGCCAAGATATTCCTGGTCATCGTACGAAGCTGAGACCATGATTTTGCATATCGGTCCCTGGGAGGGATATGTGGTCCCAGAAGGGACAACCAGCTTGAAATCGTGGGCGCCTATGCTCCTGTTGTAGAATCTGATCGCGTAATCATGCTGTATGTGATCAAAGAAATCCACACCAACCGAAAATTTTGCAGCCCCCCTGACTACCGCGTCCAAAGGTCTATGACAATGGGCCAAATCACCGAAGATCTGTTTAACCGATCTACGCACAGACGGTATCAAACTGGAGCCACCGATCATAATCACAGCCGATAGGTCATCTTTACAGTAGCCCCTCTCCCTTGCGACGCCAAGGCTTCGGTCAATAACTGAGTGTATTGTCTCAAAGAGACGGTTTTTGTCGAGAATCTCTTCGAATCCGGACCTGGTGTACCTATGGGTGATCACATCCCCTGTGGAGGGATCTGTTACGATAACATCGGCCTTTTCGTTGAAAGTAAGTCTCTGTTTTGCCCTTTCCAGCTCCATGAGGAGTAAACCTGATATTCTTCCAATTTCTTCGGGCTTAACCTGGTTTCGATCAAGAATGTCCTGATAAAGCCATTGATCCAGATTGGACCCGCCAATTTCCGCGCCGGATTTGGCTATGACGGTAACCCTGTCCCTTTGGGAGGACCCGTCTTCAATGCGGACCATTGATACGTCCAAGGTCCCTCCTCCAAAATCAAAGACCAGGATCACATCATTGCCTCTCATTGAAATCGCGTACCCAAGAGCGGCTGCGGACGCTTCGTCAATGAATCTACGCCTTGGAAGGTTTGTTTGGTCACATATCTGGATGAGCCAATCAGTGTAGTTTTCAAAGGATTCAACAGGGGTAGTGAACACCACTTCCCCATCACCCAGGTTTACGTCTTCAAGAGCCCCCCAGAGTGTTGTCTTAAGAAAGTCCGCGCCTGCCTGGGACATGGTTATCGTCCTATTATCCACACGTCTGGGCGCGTCGAGCCGATTGCATATGAAGCGCTTCATCCATCTGAACACCGAAGGAGAATGCTCCAGTCCCCTTTCCCCCACTTGCCTGCCGATCCACGTCCGGTCTTTTGAGTAATGAATCAATGATGGAACAAATGGAATCTTATCCATGTCTCCAGTATCATTTACCTGAGAGGCCGCTTCCGAGATATGGGCGGGCGCGATGAGTTTAGGGGATTCTGTAACCGTATCCCATGTGGCCAGGCGGGTGTTGGACGCGCCAAAATCCACGGCCAGGTTTGAACCCATCTATTCAGCCTCCTCAACAAGGGCTTTCCTGATGGCCCTTCCATTGGAGTGATAGCCTATGAATTTTACAAGAGCCCTCGCTCCTTCATCCATGCTTTTAACGGTATCAATAGACTTATGTATTTTAGGATCAAACGCCACTTTTTCACCAACAGAGGCAATTGGAGACAGGCAACTTTCCTCTAATGTTTCCACCAGGCCGATGGTTAGTTTCATTATATTCTTAGCGGATATTTCCTTCCCCTGAGAAATCAGGTTTTCCTGCAATCTGATCTGGGACATTAATCCGGCCAATGATTCAAGGGTGGAGTCATCAAAGGCCAGGGGCCTTATGGATTCCAGTTCAGAAGAAAGTTTCTCAATGGATGAGGCTTGCGCTGACAGCAATTCTTGCATCTCTTTAACTTTTATTTTCAGTTCAGCGTTATTGTTTTGGGAATTCAGCAGGTCAATCCGCAATCTTTCCCCTTCCCAGGTGGGCGTCCCAATTATAACCTTGTAGCAATCGATCAGTTTTTGCCATGCAGTGGCTATCATGAAATAATCTCTATATCGAATTCTCCGATGCTGATTTCATCGGCGCCTGAGTGTATTTCCACATCGAATTGCCATCTATTGCGCATCTGGGCCATGACAAAATCTATCCAGGCCTTTTCAGACTGGTTCAGGGAAATCCTCGATAAGGATTCGAGCTTCTCCATATCCGGCCTGGTGGTAGGCCTTCTTAATATCCCGGACTGAAAGTTCCAAACCGCTACCATGCAATCATGGCCGCCACTCACAAGCGTCCTGCTCTCCGGGTCTGTGGCCAGGCAGGTTACCGGACCTTCATGCTCTCTAAGCTCGCCCCAGGTTTTAAATTCAGGCAAGATCCACAGCCTGATCGTAGCGTCATGGCAGCCTGCGGCCAGAACCCTGTTGTCCCCACTCAAGCGAAGGGTAGAGAT
>CAZFJT010000177.1:4510-6574 GCA_964519135.1 uncultured Syntrophales bacterium
GGATTATACGGCCTGTATAAGTATCCCATACATCAATATTTCCATCAAGGCCGGAGCTGATTATCCAGTTGGAATCCGAGGTGAATGTGATGGCTTTCACTGTGCCATTGTGCGCGTGAAACATATTCACCAGCCTTGCCTGCGCCACATCCCAGATTCTTAGATGACCGTCCTCTGAGCCTGTTACCAACAGATTTTGATCAGGTGAAAAGGCCACAGAGGTAACCGCTCCCCAATGACCCTTTAAGTGTGCCATTAGTGTGAGATCCCGGAGGCGCCATACCCGGCATGACTTGTCATGGCCTCCAGCGGCCAAGGTTTCACTGTCCCAGCTCAAGGCCAATGAGGCCACACCCTTCACATGACCTGGAATGATCTGTTCAAGGTTGCCGTCTTGACCACGCCAGACAAGGATATTTCGGTCGGCCGAGCAAGCGCTGTACATCAAGTCTCCATCTCCGGACGCCACCAGGCTTGTGACCGGGTCTCTTTGGACCGGAAATTCTCTGATCTTCTCGCCGTCTTTCATGTTCCAAAGTATTATTTTCCCGTCCCAACTGGAGGTGGCTATTGATCTGTGAAAGTAGGAATTTACCATGAGCGAGGTGACCCTTCTTCCATGGGCCTTGAATTTGGTTATGGGCTTTTCGACCATTCCGATCACAGGGGGCTCGTCATTGCATTTTTGAGCTAAATGGGCCAGCTTGGTAAACCAGTCCATTTGGAAATCATCATCCGGTCTCCAATTTGAATCCACAAGCCTCTTCATAGCCTTTACAGCCCAAACACCAGGGGCGTCTTTGGCAAGTTTCCACATCTTTTCCCATTCACACCGGTGTACAAGTATGGATAGCGCTGTTTCCCATTCCCCCTCGGTCATCTCATCCATGGTTCTTTTGTGGCGAGTTGAGGCTATTATCTCAACCAGTTCCAATCTGCCGGACATTGCCGCCATTTTAGCGAGCCTGGATCGCACATTGTCCCCGGCCATTTCATAGGCTTTCCTCAACAGGCTCATATCAAAGTCAAACTGCTCATACTCGGGCCACTGTTCGCTAAGAAACAGGAATAGGGCTGTCTCCACAGGACTGTCAGGGCAATGGCCCAACTGTAAAGCAAGATCAGCAGATTCTTGTGATCCCCTTTCAAGCGCAAGTGAACACAGGGCGTTTCCAACGCAGGGTTCATTCCCATGATATTTCAAGATTTCCGTGGCCTTGGATCTGATTTCCCTATCCTGGTCCTGTAAGGCTTCAGCTAAATGGATTGCCGATTCCGGAAGGTCCTTTACAATCTCCGAGTCCTGGCCTGCCTTTAGGCAAGATAGAACCATAACCTTTCCGGGTTCGCGAGCGGTGTATCCACACTCCTTTATTAACTTGGCCAAGAGCTGATCCCGTGTATTGACCCACATAGAGCAAAGCTCATCAATAATTCCTTGGGACTTGATATTCAGCGCGATCTCAAGCGCTTTGGAGGCAATCTCCTGATCCCCGTCCGAACACGCGTTTATCAAAGCCCTTGCCAGTTCCGGTGCGCCATGTGTTATTGGGTATGTTGGGCCGTTAAGGATTGATGACAGAATAAAAAGCCTTGGGGGGTGGTCAGCAATGTAGGCGCTTTTTATAATGATGTCTCTTAATATGGGGTCTCTGGTGTCCGCCCATATACGGATTAGCTCATTTTGGGCGTCCTGGTTCGCCAGGTTTTTCAATACGTCCAAGGCCGAGTTTTCCATCGCGTTGTCCCCTGAGACCAAGACTGCGTCCACAAGGGGTTGAACAGCTTCAGCCGAGCATTGGGTTAAAGGTTTTATTGATCGTGAATCCAGGGCGTTGAATACCTTGAGATAGTGGTGAAAATCTGATTTCAGTCCATGTTCTGTTATTACTGAAGTTAGAGCCGGTTTCCTGGTCCTGACCCATAGTTTATAGATAAGGTCACCGGCTTCTTTCACTCCCGCGCTCAGTATGCGGTTGACAAGCGACTTGGTCTCTTGTGGTCCGTTCATGCAGCGCTGTAGCTTGGATAAGATCTCGTCCGAGCAATTCCCAGTCAGAATGG
>CAZFJT010000178.1:0-6556 GCA_964519135.1 uncultured Syntrophales bacterium
GTGGGGAAATATTAGATCAGCCCCGCCTCCATGGATGTCGAAGCTCTCTCCAAGGTATTTCATGCTCATAGCTGAGCATTCTATATGCCAGCCGGGCCTACCAGGACCCCACGGGCTATCCCAATGTGGCTCATTGGGCTTTGCAGCCTTCCAAAGCACAAAATCCAGCGGACTCTTCTTTTTGTCATTCACCTGAACCCTGGCGCCTGAAATGAGTTCATCCGTTCTTTTACCTGAGAGTTTCCCATATTCTTTGAAGCTCTTCACTGAGAACATCACGTCGTCCCCGGCCTGGTACCCGTGCCCTTTCTCTATGAGCCCCCCTACTATGTCCTTGATCTCAGTAAGATGGTCTGTGGCCTTTGGCTCGAAATCAGGCCGCAAAATCCCCATGGCATCCATATCCACATAGAACTCATGGATATATTTCTCCGCAAGTTCCTTCCAGTTCACATTGGATTCATTCGCGCGATTGATGATCTTATCGTCCACATCAGTGAAATTCCTCACATAGGTTACTTGGTAATCCTTGAACTTCAAATATCTGTAGATAACATCAAAAAGCAGTATTGATCGGGCGTGCCCAATATGGCACATATCGTACACAGTCACACCGCATACGTACATTCCAACATGCCCCGGTTTAATTGGTTGGAATTCTTCTTTTTTGCGAGTGAGGCTATTGTAAAGTTTCAGTCCCATAATCTTCTCTCCAATAGGATGTAAATTCTCTCCATGGGCATAGTCCAGAGACTCAAATTATTACTTTAACATGACCAAGGGTTATCGCCCAAAGACAGGGGGCCCGCGTATCGCGCCCCAAGGTCGGGCAAGATTCTATGGTATCATGATCCTTATATTTTTTGAGTGGGAAAACTGAAGGCAATAAGTGTCAATCCTACTGTACACGGATTCATGTGAGTTAGAAAATGCTAGACCTGGACCCGGAACCATCTGAACCAGCTTGCACAATACACACCGCCAGGGCCGCCACCCCTTCGACCCTTCCTATAAATCCCAGGCCTTCGGTGGTGGAAGCCTTTACATTAACCAGTTGGGGCTCTATGCCAGCCGCGACAGCTATGGATCCCACCATTTCAGGTCTGTATTTTCCCAATTTAGGTTCCTGCGCGAGCACTGTAACGTCGATATTGTTGATTACCATGCCCAGATCATGAATAGCTGAACTGATGGTCTCGAGCATCGTGATACTTGACGCGTCCTTGTATTCAGGGTCGGTGTCCGGAAAATGCATGCCTATGTCACCAAGGCCGGCCGCTCCCAACAGCGCGTCAATCACCGCGTGGCAGACAACATCCGCGTCCGAATGGCCCTCCAGTCCCAGCGGATAGTCGATCTCCACTCCTGCTAGGATGAGCTTTCGTCCTTCAACGAATTTATGTGCGTCAAACCCTTGGCCGATCCTCACTGTACGCTCCTGGGGCTATTTGTTAAAGGCAACTTAATTCATTGGATCTGGTTCGTCAAGAAAAGGGCGCTTTCCAATACCTTGCTGATCACATCATCTTAATAGCTTTGTCCACGGCAATGGTAAAGAAAATAATTGAGTCCTTGCCATAAAGTCAACCTGGACTGAATATCATAGAGCTATACTGTGGGCGGCTGATTATGATCACTTGACCTACAGCGCATATTATCCTAAAATCACTGATATTAACAAAATTAAACGCCAATGGAGAAAATCCATTTCATAACGGATATTTCCAGGGCGAAGGCCGCTATTGGCGGGTAAGCCGCTATAATTGAATTGGATCATGGATATCAACAACAAAAAAACTAAGAAATCCGGCTTTTTGAGCAGAGCCTTCGCATGGTTGGTGGCCGGATTGCCCATTTTGCTTATTATAGGGTTCATATCAGGTTTTATGGGAGGCCTGTTTGGATCTTATATGGCCCTTACCCATAATTTGCCTGATATCCCGGACCTGAGACGATACAAGCCCAAAACAGTCTCCAAATTCTACGCGGCTGATAAAACCGTTATAGGGATTTTCTACAAGGAAAAGAGATTTCCAGTAGATATAGAATCTATTCCCTCCCATGTGATCTACGCCTTTTTGGCTGCTGAAGACGCAAGGTTCTTTTCACACCCTGGAGTTGATCTCATAGGAATTGCGAGAGCCGCGGTTTCAAATATAAAATCCGGCAGCCTTGGAGAAGGTGGAAGCACGATCACTCAGCAGGTTATAAAGAACCTGCTTCTCACCCGTGAAAAAAAGTTCAAGAGAAAGATGAAGGAATTGATCCTTGCTTACAGGCTTGAAAAGAGTTTGTCCAAGATGGAGATACTCGAGCTTTATCTAAACGAGATCTACCTTGGAAACGGCGCGTATGGAGTTGAATCCGCGGCAAGGACATATTTCGGAAAAATAACAAAGGATCTCACCATCTCAGAGGCCTGTATGTTAGCCAGCGTAGTGCCGAGACCCAACAGTTACGCTCCAACAAAGAATTACAAAAGGGCCCTTGATAGAAGGGACAATGTCTTGAAAGCCATGCTGGAGAATAATTTCATAAACCAACAGCAGTACAAAAACGCATTGGCTGAAAAGCCCAAACTGAGGGAAAAACTTCCAAATCCCTATCAGCGAGCCCCTTACTTCACTGAAGCGGTCAGGCAATACATTGTGGATAAATATGGTGAGGAAAGGCTCCTTAATGAAGGGCTCACAGTTTGGACCACCTGTGATCTGGATCTGCAAAGAAAAGCCACAGAGGCGCTGATCCATGGCGCCAGGGCCTGGGAAAAGAGAAATAAAAGACCGCGGGGACTCATTGAAAGGGATAATCACGAGCTTGCCAGGAGAATTATTGAACAGGCCCCTCCAAAGGATGGATATAAAAAAGGTGATATTATAAAGGCCGTTGTAATAGCCGACCATACACCCAAAAAGGAAAAGCGCTCGGACCCGGACCCCACCCAAAGGGATTGCGAGATCGTTACTCCAGGCAACCAGAGGCTCAGGGTTAAGCTGGAAGGCGCCAAGCCGTTCATGCCCAACGATATTATTGAGCTGATGGTGACCGAACAATCAAAGGACTCCATCACAGTGGTTCATCATGACCTGCCCCCTGTTCAAGGCGCGCTTGTTTCAATTGAAAACAGGACCGGTTATGTTCGAGCTCTCGTTGGAGGAACTGATTTCGCAAAATCCAGGTTCAACAGGGCCATCCAGGCCATGAGACAGCCTGGTAGCGCATTCAAGCCGTTCATATTCGCGGCTGCCTTTGAATGGGCCGGATACAGTCCCAGAACCATAATAAATGATGAACCGATAATGGTATTAGTGGACAATTACCAGGAACCATGGGTCCCCTTGAATTCCAGTGGCAAGTTCTTGGGCCCTGTAACTGTGTATGACGCGTTGATCCATTCAAAGAACGTGCCTTCCATAAAACTCCTGATGGATGTGGGCATTGACAGGACCATACAGATAGCAAAGGACATGGGTATAAAATCTCCTTTGGGGGCTAATCTGTCCCTTGTTTTAGGTTCATCTGAGGTAACTCCCATTGAGCTCACAAGCGCGTATTCGGTGATTCCTAATATGGGAATCAAGGTGGCGCCTGTTCTTATTAAGAAGGTGGTGGATAGATTCGGAAATATCCTGGAGGACAACACCTGTGAACCATTGGAGATTAGCGAGGCGTCTCTTAAGGAGGCCACAGATGAGGGATGGGGCCCTGAACCAGTACAAACACCCCAATATGAGAACCAGAACGGCTTTTGGTTTCAACAGAATGGACAGTGGTACTATCAGCCCGGGCCTGGGAATCAAAGTATGGCACAGACGCCCGCTGAAACTGAACAGCCTGAACCATCACAAGAGGATGAGGCCCGGGAGAATGAGCTAGCTTGGGAGAGATATTGGGGCAGCCCCAGCCAATTGCAACCAATGGGCACGAATATCGAATTCCTAACCAGTGGAAAGTTCCCTGAGACGCCTCCGGAATTGATACGGCGACCTGATCCCAAGAGGGTAATCAGCCCACAGACCTCATATCTAATGGCGTCATTGATGAGGGAGGTATGCGTGAGGGGCACAGGGGGAAAAGCTAGAAAACTCAAGAGAAAAGACATAGGCGGTAAAACAGGCACTACCAATGATTGCACAGACGCCTGGTTTGTGGGGTTTAATCCCAAGTACACAACAAGTGTTTGGATTGGTCATGACGCAAAAATTTCCCTGGGTAAAAAAGAGTACGGCAGTGTGGCCGCGCTTCCCAGTTGGATTGAATTCATGGCCGAGGCCCTAAAGGATACCCCTGACATGGAATATCCGGTTCCACCTTACATAGAGTTCTGGAACCCCAACTCCTACCAAAATCAATACTACGCATACGGAACGTACGGTGTTCAGCAATCCGGGCCTCCAGCAGGCGGAAAGGTGGATCTTTCATCTGAAATCCCCAAGAAACAGTATTCGCCACTGGATGAAATGACCGGATATAATGCCGGTTACACCAATATGCAGCCAAGTTACAATCTTGGAACGAACCCCAATATGAACGCAAACATGGGAGCATGGCCCGGTCAGAACCTTACTGATGAGGAAGGTAATCCACTATACTACGCGGGCGTGGCAAGGGCCCTCTCAGCTTCTGGAGAGCCTCTGGGCCAGGCGCCTTACTACATGGACGAAGACGGTAATGTTATAGCTTTTCGTGAGGATTTAACTTCAGACTCAAGCACATACTGGAATCAGGCCCAAGGTTACCAGCAGCCCGGATATAATACCAGGGGAAACTACGTTCAGGGAACCCAACCCCCTATCGATCCCAATGCAAGGGCCCAAAATCAACCATATCAACAACAGGGTGGTCCATTTCATAATATCTTGCCCCACGCCCAAAGATTTATGAATAATATACAGCGCATGCTTCCCAATGTTAATGACATCAAGCATTTCGAGTGGTAACTATGAATCGAGCCCGGTCTTTGGCCACAGTAACAACTGTTGCTGTTATTTTTGGCGTGGGACTTGTTGTTGGCCTTTGGCTAAATAGGAATACAGGAACCCAAACCCCGCCCTCGCCTCCCATAAAAACCTACGCGCCCCTGGAAGAGTCTGAAAATGTGGTCATGCGCGTTTATAGGGAGGTCAGTCCTGCTGTAGTGAATATCGTAACCAGGAGTTTGGCTTTCAACTTCTGGATGCAGCCCACTCCCCAGACCGGTCAGGGAACCGGATTCGTTCTGGACGTACAGGGTCACATACTTACCAATAACCATGTCATAGGGCAGGCTAAGGACCTTGAAGTCACATTCAAGGGAGGAACAAAAGTCAAGGCCGAGCTCATTGGACAAGACCCTGTAAGCGATCTGGCTGTGATAAAGGTAGCGCCTTATAAAGGCATGAACGTTGCCAAGTTGGGATCATCGGAGAATCTGTCCGTAGGGCAGAGGGTGGTAGCAATCGGGAATCCCTTTGGATTTCAAAATACCGTTACAGCAGGTTTTATAAGCGCTTTGGACAGGGATATACTCATCGGGGATCGCACTCTGATGGGGTTGATACAAACCGACGCGGCCATTAATCCGGGCAATAGCGGCGGACCATTGATCAACGCTGCAGGTGAAGTGATAGGGATTAATTCGGCAATTTATACCAAATCAGGGGGATCAATCGGGATCGGCCTGGCCATGCCCATAGACAGGGCCAAAAAGGTGGCCGCGCAAATAATAAAATGGGGCAGAGCCATTTATCCTTGGCTGGGAGTCAAATCCGCGATGAACCTCAACCCTGAGCTTGCTACACAAATGGGACTCGCGCCCATTGAAGGAGTATTGATTTTTGAAGTTGCAGCAGGCAGTCCCGCGGCTGAGGCCGGACTCCATGGTGGAGTAAAAGTGGCCTATTACAGAATGAGACCCATTCTGTTGGGTGGGGATGTAATACTTGCTGTAAACGGGACCAAGACCCCCACATGGGACGATTACAGAAACGCGCTGTTTGAAAAGGACATCGGAGAAACCGTGAGCTTGGAATTGCTCAGGGGCAAAGAAACATTCAAGGCTGAGCTCAAGCTGGCGCCTGATCCTAGAATCACCAATTGAGTCACATCACTTGGGGCGCCTGATCATGGGATTGTTTAGAGAAATCGCGTTCAAGTGTTGTTTACATATCTGATTGAGTATCTTCATCCAATTCCATTATTCGGAAACTGCCGAATATAGATCCCTACCCAATTGATCGCATTCTTTCATGACCTCCAAGTTATTGCTCACCGCGCCCTCGTCAAATGTCTCCATAACAACCAAAGAGCCGACCACTTCAAAACCAAGGGCCTCTATTGGTCTTTCCATGGCTTCCATGGCAAATCCCATGTCATACTTGGACGTTTGCTCACCAACTACCGCTAGAACGGCTTTCTTTTCCAAGTTGGCGAGCCTGCTGGACCAGTTCCTGGGCCTTGTGTCACTAAAGTCATAAAAGGCGTAAAGTCGAGCGATAAAGGCTTTCATGGATACCGACCCATTGTATTGATGCACTGGAGTCACACGAACCAAACCATTGGATTCGTAAACCCTCAG
>CAZFJT010000179.1:0-6541 GCA_964519135.1 uncultured Syntrophales bacterium
CATAGATACAGGGAAGGAGGGGCTGGTCTAACGGCCCATGTGGATGATTACGCGTTTTTTATATGGGGTCTATTGGAGTTGTACGAGGCCAATTTCAAAGTGGAATATCTCAAAGCGGCAATAGAACTCAATGACATTTTTATGGAGGACTTTTGGGACGAAAGAGCAGGCGGTTTTTTCTTTACATCTGAACACGGAGAGGATCTGCTCATAAGAAAAAAGGAAGTTTATGACGGCGCCACTCCCTCAGGCAATTCAGTGGCGGCCCTAAATCTTATTAGATTGGGAAAGATGACGGCAAAACCTGAACTTGAGGACAAAGCTAATAAAGTGTTTGAGGCCTTTTCCGGAACAGTCTCCCAGTTTCCATCAGGATTCACCCAGTTTCTGTCGGCTTTGGAATTCGAGTTCGCACAATCAATAGAGGTGGTTATAGTCGGCGAGATGGACGATCCGGACACAAAGGCCATGCTGGGCGCATTGCGGCGAAGTTTTGTCCCAAACAAAGTGACCCTGTTCAACCCTATGAAAACAGAGAATTCAGGACTAGAAGAGGTGGCGCCATTTGTTGCCAATCAAAAAAGCATGGGAGGCAAAGCCACAGCATACGTGTGTCGAAACTTCGCCTGTGATTTGCCGACAACTGATCCGGAAAAAATGCTGGAAATTTTAGGTCACAAGAATCCGTGAAAAATCATCCTTGATCCGGTATAGTGAATGGCTGTTTCATTTATTTTGGTCAATTCACCGGAGGATTGAGGTATGAGTGGTTCGCAAAATAGTTTAGATGAGCTGTGCGTAAACACAATAAGGTTGCTTTCAGCGGACGCGGTGCAACAGGCCAAGTCAGGGCATCCTGGTTTACCCCTTGGCGCAGCTCCAATGGCGTATGTACTGTGGACAAAACATATGAGGCACAATCCAGCAAATCCGCGATGGGCGGACAGGGATCGCTTCATACTGTCCGCAGGACACGGCTCAGCGCTCTTGTATTCATTATTGCATCTCACAGGTTATGATCTTTCATTGGATGATGTGAAGAATTTCCGCCAATGGAGGAGCAAAACACCCGGTCACCCTGAATATGAGCCCGATCTGGGCATTGAATGCACCACAGGACCATTGGGCCAGGGTTTTGCCATGGGCTTGGGCATGGCTATCGCGGAGCGTTACCTCTCCTCTCAGTTCAATACCGCGGATCTGAAAATTGTGGATCATTATACATTTGGAATTGTATCTGATGGTGACCTCATGGAAGGAGTCGCGTCCGAAGCCGCTTCATTGGCGGGTCATCAAAAGCTGGGCAAGCTCATATACCTTTATGATGACAACCACATATCCATAGACGGTCCAACTGAAATCGCATTCACAGAAGATGTGGAAAAGCGTTTCCTTGCTTATGGCTGGCACGTCTCGGAGGTCTTAGACGGCAATGACCTCAATGCCATAGATGAGGCCATAAAGTTGGCAAAGGATGTGTCGGACAAGCCGTCTCTGATAAAAATCAGGACCCATATAGGCTTTGGGAGCCCAAGGCAGGATTCTCCAAAAGCACATGGGGAACCACTGGGCGAAGCTGATCTCAATGAAACAAAGAAATACTTCGGGTGGGATCCTGAACTGAGTTTTCATATTCCTGAGGAGGCCCTGAATGAATTAAGGAAGGCCCAGAGTAAGGGAATTGATTTGGAGAACAATTGGCGTTCGGTATTTTCCGAATACAGGGAGGAGCATCCGGAAAAGGCCGATATTTTTGAATCCCAAATAGCGGGAGAGTTGCCTGATAATTGGTTTCAAGACGCGGCTTCATTCAAGGCTGAAGACGGTCCAATGGCCACCAGGTCCGCGTCCGGCAAAGTCATAAACGCGATGGCGCCCAGAGTTCCGGGCCTTATTGGTGGCTCGGCCGACCTTGCCCCGTCCAACAACACATTGATAGCGAATCAGCCGGATATGTCTCCAGAAGACCCTTGGGGAAGAAATATCAGGTTCGGTGTCAGAGAACACGCGATGGCCGCGGCCACAAATGGTATGGCTCTCCATGGTGGGCTGATCCCCTATTGCGGCACATTCCTGATCTTTTCCGATTACATGAGGCCCTCAATCAGACTGGCGGCTCTCATGGGAGTCCATTCAATATTTATCTTTACACATGACAGTATAGGGCTAGGAGAGGACGGTCCAACCCACCAACCTGTGGAACATCTGGCCTCGTTGAGGGCCATACCCAATCTGGTCGTATTGAGACCCGCGGACGCAAATGAAACATTGGCCGCTTGGAAGATCGCGATGTCCGTAAATAGACCGGTTGCGCTGGTTCTAACGAGACAAAAACTGCCTGTTATTGAAAATACGAGTTTAGATATCAACCAAGCTGTCTCAAAAGGGGCCTATATTATTTCGGATTGTGAAGGCAAGCCTGATCTCATTCTAATAGCCACAGGATCCGAGGTCCACTTGGCTATGGACGCGAAGGACGCTCTTGAAAAGGACGGCGTAAAGACAAGAGTGGTTTCCATGCCTTGCTGGGACCTTTTTGCATCCCAACCGCAGAATTATAAAGACGAGATATTGCCCAATGATGTAAAGATCAGGCTGGCCATTGAAGCCGCTTCCACTATTGGCTGGGAGAGATGGGTAGGGGACGGTGGCCAAGTGATAGGAGTGGACAGATTCGGTTCTTCCGCGCCCGGTCCTGAGGTGATGAGCAATTATGGGTTCAATGTGGAGAATGTGGTTAAACGGGCAAAAGAGATGGTGGGAGACAAATAATGAAGGTAGCTATGGGTGGAGACCATGCGGGTTTTGAGTTAAAGGAACTACTAAAAAAGCGCGCAATAGATCTTGGTCATGAAGTGATAGACCTTGGAACAAATAGCTTGGATTCGGTTGATTATCCGGATTATGCAAAAGCTGTGGGGGAATCCGTGAAAAACGGGGAAGCCCAACGAGGTGTGCTCATATGCGGAAGCGGGGTTGGCGCGTGTGTTGCCGTTAACAAGATTCGCTCCATCAGAGCGGCGATTTGCCATGATACCTATTCCGCGCATCAGGGCGTGGAGCATGACGACATGAACGTGCTCTGCCTTGGAGGGCGAATAATAGGGTCCAATCTTGCGTATGAAATATTGGAGGCCTTCCTTGGAGCGGAGTTCACCAATGATGCGCGTCATGTGAGACGGCTGGCAAAGGTAAAGGCCATTGAGGATTTAATGTGAAAAATAAAAAAGGTCGCCGTATTAAATCGGCGACCGGTATTCAGGATGGTTATCCCTTACATGGGTGTTTGGTGTTTCAGCTTACCATAAAAGGTTAAACCGGATAGTGTCCCAATTAAAATGGACTGCTCTATCCGGTCTTTAATTTGCCGAAACTATGCTAAATTTTATTGCCAAAGCCCTTTCCAAGCTCCTTTATCGCCAAAGGCCAGCCAGAGTAACGCGGAGCTTACCGCCACAAAGAGCAAAATTGCCATCGCTCACCTCCACAAACGACGTAAATACACCCGAATGAATCAAGATGTCAATAGAAAAAGTATGAGGATCTACAAATGCCCAAGGGCTACACTTGACAAGATCAGACAGGGCGCCCAAATGTTATGGCGTTAAAGCCCAGCGAATAGGCGTCGAAAATAACTAATCACAATTTGACGGGCTTTTTGATGAAGGGGCGCTAATTTGCGCAACAGCTTATTATTTATTTGTAATTAAGCTTAGAAAGACGCTGATGACAATAATCCCGGGCGTTTTGAGGAGTAGTAAAAAGTGAGCGATATAGACAACAAATTTAAAGAAGATGAAGGAAGTGACGCGCTATCCAATGGGAAAAGCCCAGGGGGATTAAATGATTCAGGGGATCTTCAATCGGATCCGTCCGCTGGAGCTAACCAGGACCATGAACCGGACCGGTCGGAAGTTGCAAAGGGTCTCAAGTGGGATCAACTAAGTGAGCCTGAGAAGGTGAAAGAGATCATGGAAACCGTTCAGAAAATAACACCCAATGATCTGAATCCAGTTGAGGGTCTTGAAAGGCTTCAATCTGAAAGGGACCACTTTAAGGAACAAATGCTCAGAACTGCGGCTGACCTGGAAAACTATAAGAAGAAGAGCATCAGGGAGCGCAGTGAACTATTAAAGTTCAGGAATGAAGATCTATTAAGGGCGTTGTTACCTGTGATGGACAACTTGGAAAGGGCTCTCAACCATTGTGAAAAGGATAGAGAGGAGGACCCTTTTGTAGAGGGTGTTTATATGATAGCCGACATGCTCAAGACAACTCTGGACAAATTTGGTGTGAAGCCTGTGGAGGCCGTAAATCAGGAGTTTGATCCAAGTGTCCATGAGGCGATGGCCAAGGTTCCCACACCGGATAGTCCTCCGAATATGGTCCTTGAGGAAATGGAAAAGGGTTATATGTACAATGACAGGCTCCTTAGACCATCAAGGGTAGTTGTGTCCACAAAGCCGGAAGATAATTGAAACGGCTGTAAATACTCATATTTTAAATACAAGGAAAAGGGCCGTCACAGAGCGGATGGCGGCAGGGAGGTTAAGAAATGGCTGGCAAGGTAATAGGAATTGATTTGGGAACCACCAATTCATGTGTGGCTATTATGGAAGGCGGAGATCCCACTGTCATACCGAATTCGGAAGGTGGAAGAACTACTCCTTCCATGGTTGCGTTCAATGAATCAGGTGAAAGACTGGTGGGGCAGGTGGCAAAGAGACAGGCGATCACAAATCCTGAGAACACTCTTTTTGCCATTAAGAGGCTCATTGGACGAAAGTTCAGTTCATCTGAAGCCCAGGAAGATCTGAAGACAGCCCCGTATAAAATAGTTGAAGGATCAAATGGTGACGCTGCTGTTGAGGCCAGAGGCAAGGTTTATTCAGCGCCTGAGATCTCGGCAATGGTTTTGCAAAAGATGAAGCAGACAGCTGAGGACTATCTTGGAGAGGAAGTCAAACAGGCGGTTATTACAGTGCCCGCGTACTTTAATGATTCCCAGAGGCAGGCCACAAAGGACGCAGGTCGAATCGCCGGATTGGAAGTCCTGAGGATCATAAATGAGCCCACAGCGGCTTCACTGGCCTATGGTCTTGATAAGAAAAAAGAGGAAAAGGTCGCTGTTTACGACCTTGGAGGCGGAACCTTTGATATCTCGATCCTTGAGATCGGAGACGGTGTTTTTGAGGTCAAGTCAAGTCATGGGGACACCCATCTTGGTGGCGAGGATTTTGACCAAAGGCTCATAGATTTTCTAGCTGATGAATTCAAAAAGGACCAGGGCATAGACCTAAGAAATGACAAAATGGCCCTGCAGAGATTAAAAGAGGCGGCTGAGAAAGCCAAGATAGAGTTGAGCTCATCCTCTGAGACAGATGTGAATTTACCATTTATAACAGCGGACGCGTCAGGGCCGAAACATCTGAACATCAAGGTTTCAAGATCCAAGTTTGAAGCAATGGTACAGGATCTTGTGGATAAGACCGAAGGCCCTTGCAAGACAGCCCTTAGCGACGCAGGTTTGGCGCCTGGCGACATTGACGAGGTTATTTTGGTGGGAGGAATGACCAGAATGCCCGCGGTCCAGGCCAAGGTAAAGTCCATATTTGGAAAGGATCCTCACAAGGGTGTGAACCCTGATGAGGTGGTAGCGATAGGCGCGGCTATACAGGCGGCTGTACTTTCAGGTGATGTAAAGGATGTGCTTCTATTGGATGTGACGCCTCTGTCCTTGGGAATAGAGACCCTTGGTGGAGTTTTCACAAGATTAATAGAAAAAAATACCACTATTCCCACAAAGAAGAGCCAGGTATTTTCCACAGCCGCGGACAATCAACCGTCAGTCTCCATACACGTGCTCCAGGGAGAGCGGGAGATGGCCACAGGCAACAAGACCTTGGGCAGGTTCGAGCTTGTGGGAATACCGCCCGCGCCAAGGGGAGTCCCCCAGATAGAGGTCACCTTTGATATAGACGCGAACGGTATTGTCCATGTTTCAGCCAAGGATCTTGGGACAGGAAAGGAACAGTCTATTAAGATCACTGCTTCCAGCGGGCTCTCTGAAGAAGAGATCCAAAATATGGTGAAAGACGCGGAGACTCACGCTGAAGAGGACAAGAAGAAAAGGGACCTTATAGACACCCGCAACCAGGCCGACTCTATGGTTTACCAGACTGAGAAGATGTTGCAAGAGCATGGGGACAAGGTGGACGCGTCAACAAAGAGCGCAATCGAAGACGCTATAAAAAGAACTAAGACTGCAATGGAAGGCGATGACCTTGATGAGATCAAGGCCGCGATGGAGCAGCTCCAGCAATCTTCACACAAGCTGGCTGAAACCATGTATCAGCAGGCTGGCGGCGGACCTGGGGCAGGACCTGGAGACCCAGGGGCAACCGGCGGACCAGGCGGCGGCGCGCGGCAGGGTGGACAAAAGCCGGATGATGATGTTGTGGACGCTGATTTTGAAGAAGTAAAATAAAAGCCTAATGACCATCGCCTGAATTGGCGATACCATGTAAAAGGCCCGGAAAGG
>CAZFJT010000180.1:0-6534 GCA_964519135.1 uncultured Syntrophales bacterium
CTGCCCTCTAACGAAGTTAAATGGTTGGAAACAACCGAGCCTTGAATCCGATCTTCGCCACTGACTATTAGCTCTCCGCTCTCATAGGCGGCCGCTTCGGATTCCACGTAATAAACGTCCGTTGTATCGATTAGGTGGATCAGTGGAATTGAATTTGTTGCCCCCGTAATGCGATCAACCGTCAAATTCGTCGCTGTGCCGTTGTTGTTGTCCACCTTGGCGTTATCCCCCGCAATCCGAGCCGCTGTCTCGGCGGAGAGGTCAGTAGAAGCGGCTATGTCAGCAACAAGAATGCTATCGTCTTCATATTTTTTGACAACCGTAGCAGACAGGCAGGAAAGCACTAGGCCCCCCACTACAAAAAAGATTAGTTTTTTCATGGGTTCTCCTATTTGTAAGTTGCATTTACACGGTTTGTCCAAGCGGTTGACCAGAGAGCGTTATCGCCCTCTCCGTCTCCGTAAGCGTTTTTGACGGTTATATTGTTTCCATCCGTAACGGTTCTGATGATGCGCCAAACTGAATCATTTGTGCTTGGCGTTCCATCCGTGTATTGCGTTGTACGAGAAATCCCTACGTAGTTGGTTGTTCCAGTCGTTTCCTCAATGATGGTTACAGCCTGTCCAATGTTTCGTTGTGCAAATACGCCAAGTGCGCCAATGACAACAAATAATGCTACAATCTTTTTCATGTTTTTCTCCTCCAGCTCAGTAGCGACTTGTCTATTTACGCCGTTATAGTCGGCCACATTGTTTGTTAAACGCTTTCTAGTTCTAGTTAATATCCTATTTCTCATATCGAATAATTACAATCCCTGATCCGCCCGATCCACCAAGCCCTGATTTCCCAAGACCATCTCCGCCATTGCCACTGTTGGCTGTTCCGCTGTCTGGTGACGATCCATCATTACTGCTTGTGCCGTCTCCTCCTGCTGCATACGTTTTGCTTATTCCAGAAAATGAATTTATAATCCCAGCGCCGCCTAACGAAGACGAATCCGCGGCGTTAGCGGAAGCTCCCCCGCCTCCACCCGAATTTCCCTGAGTGGAAGAAAATCCAGAAGATCCATTGTTTCCTTGTGTTCCTATTCCACCGGACGCCCCGCCACCTCCAAAATATCCGCCGCCCCCGCCGGACGCACCAGTACTTCCGGCGTCTGCGATCCCGTTTGCACTCCCGCCAGCACCCCCGCCGATAGCATTTGTAAATCCTGTTACCGCGCTTGCACTCCCGTTATTGTCTGAATCACCACCGCTTCCAACAACAACGGACAAAGATTCATAAACAAATTGCTGATGCAGAACAACCTCTCCGCCCGCACAGCCGACGCCGCTAACAGAATAAGCATTCCCATCACAGCTTCCTCCACCGCCGCCACCCCCGACGATTAAAAGATCGCATGTTTTTGAGCCACGAGGGAAAAACGTCCCATCTTCAGTGAAAATGTGAGCAGTAAAATTCGTTCCGTTTTCTACGTAATTAGTCACGCTTCCGCCGAGCCCAACCTGATCAGAAAAATACAGGTCATCAAATGAACTGCATAAACCATGCAGGCCAATGAATAACAAACAAATCAATGTCAATTTTATTGTCTTCCGGCCCATTTTTGATCACCTGATTTTCTAAAAAATGTAGACGTAATCCCATTTGTACTAAAAGAAATGTACGTGTTTGCAACCGTGTTTGTATCCCACGTCACTGTATTCGTCCCTGTGTAAAAATCAATCGAGACCCTGTTAACTCCATTTGTTTCATAGTCAGATTCAAATCCGACTATACAACTGCTTGTAATTGTCACATAAAGAACGGTTCCATTGGTTTTACTTATTGAAAGCGTTGCCCCAGATTGTGTCAAATTCGCAGTATATTCTTCATAAAGCATAACAGAATCAGCTATCTTTTCTCTTGTTACTGCTCCATCAGTTATTTTCGAGGTGATGACCGCTCCTGTTTCAATTTTTGCTTCTGTAACTGCATTGTCGGCAAGCTGTGCCGTATCAATTCCGCCATCCTTCACTTGAAGAGTCTGCCCATCCTGCTCAATCGTCACATCATCCACTGAAATTGTGCCTGAATTTACGGGGTCAATTACGGTCAGATTCCCGCTATCATCAAAACTTGCTATTTTCCCAGCCCTTGCCTCAAAGATAGGAAACTCATTTGTAAAACCAGCGGGGTCTGTTGCCGGAAAAACTAGAGTACGACCAACTGAGTCTTTTACCTGCTGAATCTGTGCCGCAAGTTTGTCGAGCTGTTGTTCCAACGGCTTTGCCGGGACAAAGTCTCCCCCTATGCTCAATTCCTGTCCGTAATCCACTTCACGGGCAATAACAATGCGTCCGTTCGTGTAAGTGCTTACGGTGGTGATTGTAGCCCCCTCTGAATAGTCATTATTGGGAGCGTAAACACTGTATTCCCCCGCGTTTGTTCCCTCAGAAAGAAGTGTTTTAGTCCCGTCTTCTTCTATTCGATATACCAGAAGGTCATCTTCCTCGAAGAATTGATATTCAAAAGCAAAAGATGTAGCACCCGTGCAGTCATAGCTAACCGGAGAATAGCCTGCTGACAAAACCCCAAACGTTAAACTTGCACTCGCTAGTAAAAATAATAGTGTTTTTCTCATCTGATTTCCTTGTTCCTTGTTTATATTACGTCTCATTAAGTGTCAAGGGTTATTTGTTTTATAGGTCCATATACATAGACCAGCTATCCATGCTCACAGGCTTCGGTTTTTGAGGCTCTTTTGGTTTCACAAACAGGTCTTCATAATCAACAAGTGTACTATCAACACCAAACAGGTTCGCTATCGTTGAAAATACAATATCGTTTGCTCCTGTTTCTTTGAAATAAGAGTCAATAGTATCTTCGGCGGATATTGGCATAATCGCCCGTGCGGCAATTTCCCATCTAGGGGCCTTCTGCCCGCCATAAAGCTCTCCTGTAATCATTCCCTCTAAAAATGAAATGGCAGGATGAGCCGCAGTCTTTGTGACATCAAGCAACGAAGAAAGCGGATTTCCGCTCTCTGCCCACTTTCTAAGCCACGCATAAGCCGTTGTAAGTCCCGCCCAAGGATTATACACGCGCCATTGCCCAGATTCGGTTTCAACGGCTGTGCGACCAAAAGCCCAGTGCCTCGGATCAATTATTACCTTCACTTCATCGGGCCAGACCTGTGCTGCAAGATATGCAAGAGCAATCCTGCTAAATACCATTTGTGCTTGATTTTGTGCAATACGCTTTGCAAGAATCTTGTTGTCCATAATCCTGCGACCATCACGAGTCATTAACAATAAAACGCCCGGAAAAGATTGGAACCTAGACGCCCTAAACCGAGCAGAAATAAGAACAGTATTCAATGCTTTATCAATACTTGGACGCGATTTAAAAGGGCTGTATCCAGTAAGAATGTTCACGGCGAAAGCAACATCCTTTGCTTCTTCAAACGTAATGTCTCCGCCATATTCACCAACAATGCTATCAAAGAAAGCCTGCCGTATTGCCGCTGTTCCAGCAACCTGAGACCGCCCGAACATCCCGCCCATCTTGAGCTGTTCTTTTTCAGTAAGATGCTCTCCCTCTTTTGGAATCCTCAGTCCTGCCTGTTGCCCAAGTAGATAATATGGAGATGCTTCTACCTGTAACTGAGCATTTAAAGCACCTTTTTCGGTCATAGACGTGAATGTAGTTCCAAGCATTCTGAGATTAGAACCATCGGCCCAAAGTTTGTAATCCGTCATATTAAAAGCACCCTGTCTCCAGATATGACCAAAATCGAATGTCAGTTTGGCTGTACGCAAGTAGTTGTATGCTTCAGCAACAATCTTGCCAATAGTAGCACTTTGCATATCTTGAATGCGTCGATTAATTTCCTGTTGCAATGCAAGCTTTTGAGCCCTCAAATCACGGACTGACTTAGGCTCTGCTTTAAACGCCTGTGGTCCCTTCATAAAAGAACGAAGGTCTCCAGACTCTAGCGCATCTTCCATACGCTTAATATCAGCCTCAAGCCTACGCTCTTGACGCTTCTGTTTGAGCTCAGGCTCTAACGCCTCAATCATGTCTAGGTAGCCTTCGGAGTCAGGCGTTCTAACCTTCTTGATCTTTTCAGCTTGTGGCCTTCCACGATTGATTTCGTCAATCATTTTAAAGAGCTTGTCCTGATACTTTTTAACTAGCTTAACATCTGCGTTGACGTCTTCGCCTTTAGCCTTCTTCTCTTGGATTCTTCTGGAGGCTGTTTCGACCTCTTCCCACAAAGCCTCTCGCTCTTTTTGAACAGTAATAGCTTTCTGCAACTCAGACCGCCGTGCTTTTAGCATGGCCACAACTTCGTCTGCTTTTTTAGGAGTGGCTGTATTCTCTTTATACTCGCCTTCTTCTTCCTCGATTCGCTCATCAATTGTACTGTTCAACTGCTCATACTTTGAGTGTAGCTTCTCAAGAAGAGACTTTTCTTCCGTGGTTAGCCTTGTGCCTTTGGACTGCTTTGCGAGATATAACATATTCTCAAGCGTGAAGCTCTTTCTATCAATCGCCATAGCCATTGCCGCAAGCGCACGAGCATTCTCGGTTCCTGCCTGTCGAGCCGTTTCAGACAGTTCAATGCTCTTGTCTATCAATACACCGTTCATAAGGCGAAGCTCAGTTGCTCTCTCGGTATCACCTGCTTCATCAGCCTTGCGAATCTCATTTGCAACAGATTCAATCTTGTTGGCAGTGTCGGCTTTAGCAATCAAAAGCCCCGCAATCTCATCGCTGTTAAGCAGGTCGCCACTTTTAACTTTATCAACCATCTCTTCTGTACGTTCGTGAAGGCGCATCTTATAGGCATTATTCATTGTTATTGCCCATTCTACACGCTGTGCCTGTGGAACAGCACCAAGGTCAAGCTCTTCGTTCCATTGCTGATAAAAGCGACGGCCCACTCCGATCAGTCTAGGAACTCCATCAATGTCCGTCTCGCCTTCTTCCGGCTGTGTATAGTCCTGCTCAGGACGCTTATCAGAGCGCATTTCCCGCTCAAGGTCTGCAATCGTCTGTTCTGGAGATTGCTCTGCGATTTGAGAAGGCTCAATAGGAGCCTCCGCTTGTGCCGCCTCCCACTCAGCCTCTAGCTGTTGGCGGGTTTTGATTTTAGACGGATTAAAAATAACAGCCTGACTGCCCTCTTGAGAATATTCTGCCTCTACCCCATCAAAGCCTTTTTCTTTTAAATATTCATGCTCAAGAGACTGGTTTTTTTGCCCGGTCATTGGGTCTTGCCATTGTATTTTTTTCAGTTTTTCTGTTTCTATCGGCCCAAACATTGGCTTGTTATCAATATCAAAAACGGCGGTTCCGTCTGGGCGGCGCACTTCATCCATTTCTAAATAGCCATTTTCAATGCCCCACTTAGTCAACTCCGCATTGCTTGGGCGATCTTTTGGTTTTGCTATTTTTACACCACGTATTTCATAAGTGAATTCACGCTTTCCAATATTTCCATCTGCCCAAACCTCTGGTTCTTGTGTTACATAAAATCCACGCCCCATTTGACCCTGAGACGGGGCGTATAGCGGATCAACTTTTAAGCTTTTTTTATCAGAAACATGAAACCACAGCTCCCCCTGACTCTCCACCCACTCCTCTTTGCTCATCGTGCGGGGGTCTGCCTCAACGGGAGCTTCGGCTGTAGCCTCAGGCTCTGCGTCCACCTCAGCTTCAACTCCAACTACTCTCTGGTTATATTCTGCCAATGCCGCCTTATCATTCTCAGAGACTGCTTTTTTAAGCAAATCAGCATCTTTTGAATCGTCTAGGTCATTAAGCAGTTCTGGCTGATTTCGAAGAATCTCTAGGTCAATGCTTGTAAAAGGCTTTCCTCCTCTTCCGACAACATCCTGCTCTGTATTCACTTCTTTAGCTGCATCTGAAAGCGTCTGAACATATCCATTAATTGCGTTTACAAGATTCTGTCTGTTAGCCTGCAATTCAAGCTGTTCCTGAATCTTTGCATCTTTCTCTGCGTCCGTTCCTTCTCCGATTATTATTTTTGACACGGTCTCAGAAAACCCTTCAGAAAATCCTTTTTCTGTAAGTCTAGCCTTAACATCACCTTGTTGTAATTGAGAAGCCTTAACGTCCATCCCAACACCAAGCGCATAGGTTGCAATAAACGATGTGGCAAATACATTAACAAGCAACCCAGCATTATCTTTTACCTCCTTTCTACCACCACCAGCATAAAGCGGTGCGCCTTCTTCAATTGTTTCACCAGTTGCCTCATACAATGCAGGAACACCACGATTGGCTGCTCGCTTCAACATGGTGACAAGGGTTGCTTTTGCCCCTGTATTTACAGCAGTTGTATTTGAGAATAAGGTTCCAATGGCTTTCGCCTGAAGAATTGCAGAAATTCCAGATATGGGAATCGCATTCTTTGCTGCATCCTCTTCGCTCATATATTGCTTCAGCGTATCATATGTTTGACTATGAATATCTGAATAAATACCGGATAGAGCAAGTGGGCCAAGCCGAGAATATCCATATATC
>CAZFJT010000181.1:0-6520 GCA_964519135.1 uncultured Syntrophales bacterium
GGCCTGAGGATGTCCCGCCATCCCTGCAACCCCCAAAGTGAATCAATTGTGCCTTCATTTTGTCGCCCGCGTTTTTGTCAATTGGATGGAGTGGTCTCATTGATGAAACAGCTTCGAATCCTCCGCCATTCCTCAACAATCGATAAACTGTGCCTGAGTTGCAGCTATCACTTATAGTTACAATCCTTGCGCCTGCAGGGAACCTTAACCATATCCTGTTCAATTCATCGTCAACAACATCATTGTCAAAAGCCACTAAAGTTTCATCATGGCCGTCAAATTCATCGCCGTTCTGATCAATTTGCTGACCACCGTGACCACTGAAGTAGAAGAGAAATATGTCATCAGACCTGGATTCATAGGCCAATTTATCAAGAGAGGCCAAAATGCTCATTTTCTTTGCCTGAACAGTCTTGAGTGTTGAAACCTCGAATCCCATGCTGAATGCTATTTCAGCCATATTATCAACATCCTTTTCACATCCCCAGCATCCGTTTTGGCCAGTCCAACCATTGTGTGTGGCTGGATCCACAGATGTGAGTCCTATTAATAATGCCCTTCCAACGCCCATGAGTTTTCCTCCTGGTTAATGAGGTTAAGTTGATCGCCAACCTTTGGGCTCTTTTCATATGTCCCATTGTCAGCCGCTCCTTCCGCCCAGAACATGAGTATAGGAGAATAGAAGCAATGGGCAAGTGTAAAAAATGGACTAAATTAGGGCTGGATTAAATACCCTTATGCAAAGATTAGCCCCTCCTGATAGAGCTTTGCAATATTTGAGCCGACAGGAAAATCCATCAAATTGGGGAAAATAATGTCAAGGGCGCGTCTTGCTCTATTAAGATAGTGTTAGAGTAAATTCGATCCTTGTAATCACTGATTTGTGTCAAAGCTCAGGTAGGCGTTCGCTCTTGTGAGGTAAGCAATACGTGTCGCGGCGTGGAGGGAGTCCGATGAGCTAAGTTTTCTGAGCTTGCGAATTTAAACGCAGCGAATCGGATCTTCCGCCAACAGGCTCAACGCCGCGCCCCCAATTACTGAGGAGCTAAAACCTTAGTGGGATTTTCCTTGACATTTGAGTCAATGTGAACGATTCTGTTATTCCATCAAACGTTGGAATATTTAGCTGGAACAATGTGATGAACCCCTTTGATGGCGAGGCGCCTAGATGAGCTAAATGATATACAGGAGCGCTAGAATGTCCCCGGACCATCGCGACGCCCGAATTTCCCACCGCCGTGGAGAAGGGCTTAAATCATACCCTTTTAAAGAGCGAGAACATACGATCCTTCGGATCAGATTGAACGTTGGAACCCATATACCTTAATCAATAAAATCACTTAAAACTCTCAAGGAGGTCGGAAATATGCCGAGCTGGATAGACGAAACAGAAGAACTGGTTCGTTCCGGCCGCATCAAGGTCCCGTACCAATGGTGGGTCGGCGAGACAGGGGGCCATTTTTTCACCACACTCAAAGAAGAGGGGAAAATTTTAGGCTCATACTGCTCCAAATGCGACATGGTGTTCCTCCCGCCAAGGAAAACATGCGGCAGATGCTTTAGTGAAAAGATGGAATGGCGGGAAGTGTCCGATCAGGGTGAGCTGATTACCTTCACGATTCCAAAACAAGAAACACAGACGCATCCCTTGCCGCATCCTTTCGCATACGGAGTGGTTAAACTCGAAGGCGCTGATACAGGGCTAACTCACATTATAGCTGAATTTGATGAAAAGACCTTAAAGATAGGCGACAAGGTCAAGGCTGTTTTCACAGAAGAAAGGCAGGGAAACATCCTTGATATCAAGTATTTCAAGCCCATTTAATCAATAACGGAGAATATATTATGGAAAAGGTCGCCATTGTAGGCGTGGGCCAAACCAAGTACGAGAGGCGGAAAAAGGGCGCCAGCTTTGCGGACATGGTATTTGAAGCCACATCAAAAGCCCTGGATGATTCAGGCCTCACCATTAAAGACATAGATAATGTGGTGAGTGTTTCCAATGACTTCTGGGATGGTAGAACCATCTCCAGCATGGCAATCCAGGACGCTTGCGGCTCAAGACACAAGGATATTTCCACTGTGGAAGGGGATGGAGTTTACGGCGCCCTGTATGGAATGATGCGCACACTGTCAGGCTCGTTTTCCACCACTCTGGTTGTGGCGCACCACAAAGGTTCTGAGAGTAAGATGAACCTGATAACCAACGCGATGTTTGATCCAATATACACAAGAAAACTGGGAATGGACTCAATAACTTCATCCGCTCTACAGGCTTCGGCCTATATGAATAAGTTCGAGGTGACTCAGGAACAATGCGCCAAGGTATCAGTGAAAAATCACGGAAACGCGAAAAATAACCCTTACGCGCAGCTACCTATGGATATTACCGTTGATGATGTTATGAATTCAAGGGCCCTGTCTACTCCAATAAAACTCCTGGACGCGTCTCCAATATCAGATGGCGCGGCGGCTATCATATTAGCTACTGAGACTGTTGCGACAAAAGCAAAAACAAAACCTGTATGGATATCAGGGGTAGGTTATTGCTGCGACGCTTATCATCTGGGAGACAGGGATCTGACCATATCTCCCGCGCTGAAGTCAGCGTCACAAAAAGCCTATTCAATGTCTGGTATAACAGATCCGATCAACCAGGTGGATGTGGTGGAATTGTATGACGCGTTTTCCTACATGGAACTCATGTGGCTGGAAGGATTGGGATTCGCCGAGTACGGTCAGGCCGGGAAGCTCATTGATGAAGGTGTTACCCAAATGGACGGAAAATTGCCGGTTAATCCGTCAGGTGGTTGTTTGTCCGCGCACCCGGTGTTGGTGGCCGGTTTGGCTCGTATAATAGAGGTAACATTACAGCTTAGGGGCGAAGCCGATCAAAGGCAGGTGAATGGAGCAAAGACCGGTTTAGCCCACGGCATAAATGGGCCATGTGGACAAAGCCACTGTGTGATGGCTCTCAGCAGTTGATCAATGAAATCTAAGCCGAATCCAGGAGGAACGATATGGCTAAACGAGTGGCAATAGTGGGGACAGGACAGACACATTGCCGAAGCTCCAGAAAAGACGTAAATGGGCAGGAGCTGATTAATGAAGCGGTAACCAGGGCTTTACAGGACGCACAGCTCACCAGGGATGATATAGACGCTGTTGTAATAGGCAATATGGATCATTTTGAGGGTATAAACTACGTTGATACATGGAGCGTGGATGGTTCAGGCGGCTATATGAAGCCGATAATGAAGGTCACCACAGGCGGCACAACAGGCACGACAGTTGCCATGGCCGGGTACTACCATGTGGCCTCAGGTTTATTCGACAGGGTCCTTGCCATAGGTTGGGAGAAAAATTCAGAATCAGATACCACAGGCGCCATTATTACAGCCTTTGATCCAGTATTCGACAGGCCCACCTTTGGAGGCGCGGTTGGAGGACTGGCAATAATGGCCATGAGATACATGGATCTCTATGGGGTTAAAGAGGAAGACGCGGCTAGGGTTGCTGTTAGAGACAGAAGTAACGCCCTGAATAATCCGTACGCGCATCTCCAATTGGATATCACCATAGAAGATGTGATGAAATCCCCAATGATATCCTATCCTGTGAAGTATCTTGATATGTGTCCAAGGACTGACGGCGCGTGCGCTGTAGTGTTCGCTTCAGAGGATGTGGCTGAAAAGATAGCTCCAAAACCGGCCTGGGTCCAAGGCGTCACCAACCGTCATAATTACGCGATCACCGGTGATCCACCATGGGACAATCTCCAGAGCCTTGATGAGGCTTCGAATGTTCTTTATGAAAAGGTTGGTATCAAGGAGCCTTTAAAGGAATTCGACGTGGCTGAGCTTTACTTTCCATGTTCATGGTCAGGGCTCGCGTGGGTCGAGGATCTGGGCTTTTGCCGGAGAGGAGAAGGGCCGAAGCTCGTATGGGATGGAAAGACCGATATGGGTGGAGAGTTGCCCATAAATCCATCCGGTGGCGTTCTTTCCAGTAATCCAATTGGCGCAACAGGCCTGCAAAGGACCGCGGAAGCCGCCACTCAAATAATGGGCAAGGCTGACAAAAGGCAGGTCCAAGATGCGAAGCTGGCCCTTGTGAGCGGGTTCGGAGGCTGTTTCTGGTCCGATTTGTTGATTTTGGGCGCGAAAAAGCCATCATAACTCAATCATAGATAGGGTGGGTGTACTGGCGATTCACATAACTTTACTGACTAAATTTCAGGGAAAATTTCCCTTTCCAGCCGTTATATAGGGGCGCAAGAAATGACTGAAAAGAAAGAACCGATGTTCATAACTTCAGGAGACAATGAACAACCTTTTGAATGGTCAGCCGGTAAGTATGGGTCCAAGTTCCTGGTGGAGTTAAGGGACAATAAAAAGATATATGGAATACGTTGCCCTGAGTGTAACAAGGTCCTGGTCCCTGTTAGGCGCGTGTGCGGTGAATGCTTCCGCGAGATGGAGGAATTGGTGGAAGTGGGGCCACAGGGCACAGTGGAAACCTTTACTGTGCTCTCTTTTGGGTTCGTCGATCCAGAGACAGGCAAACAGAGACCTGTGCCATATACGTGGGCCTTCATCAAGCTCGACGGTTCGGATAATACCTTCATCCATTATTTGGAGGAAACGGACATATCCAAGCTAAAGATCGGCATGAGGGTACAGGCGGTTTTTGAAGAGCAAAGAAAGGGCCATGTCTTGGATATCAAACATTTCGCCACTATTTAATGAAAGCGCATTAAAAACAATATTAGGGAATTTATTTTACCGGTGATATCCAGGGCAGGATTCAAAGAGTGTTTTGACCCATATGCCATGAGCCCCCTTAGGAAAGGCAAGGTTTGCTATGGATTTCGAGCTTACTGAAGAGCAGAAAATGCTCAAAGACACAGTGGCCAAATTCGTCGACAAACAGGTGATACCACTGGCCCCTGAACTAGACGAGCAGGAGAGATTCCCAGAGGAGAATTTCAAGACCCTTGCTGAAATGGGTCTTTTGGGTATGCCAGTCTCAGAGGAGTATGGCGGAAGCGGCTCTGACTTTCTATCCTGTGTCCTGGTAATGGAAGAATTGATGCGAGGGTGTGTTTCCACAGGAAATACCTTTGGCGCTCACGCGGTTCTTTGTTCTGAAAATATATTCAGAAATGGGACTCACGACCAAAAGAGCAAGCACCTGCCTGACCTTATTTCCGGCAAAAAGGTGGGGGCGTTGGCCATAACAGAGCCCGAAGCCGGTTCAGACGCGACTTCCCTGCGCACAAAAGCCGAGAAAAAGGGCGACAAGTACATACTGAACGGCTCTAAGATGTTCATAACAAATGGGCCCATTGCCGATATTATAGTTGTGTACGCAAAGACCAATCCCCAGGCCGGCGCGAAGGGTATAAGCGCATTTATTGTTGAGAGCGATTTTCCCGGTTTTTCCAGAGGCAAGACTTTAAAAAAAATGGGAGTTAGGGGCTCTCCAACAGGTGAGCTGATATTTGAAAACTGTGAGGTCCCTGAAGAAAACCTATTGGGCGAGGAAAATGGTGGAGTGAAAGTGCTTATGAGCGGTTTGGATCGTGAGCGTATACTATGGTCCATCGCTCCTGTTGGTGTGGCCCAAGGAGCGTTTGACCTTGCCTTCAAGTACGCTCAGGAGAGAAAACAATTCGGAGCGCCCATAATCAGTTTCCAGATGATGCAAGACCTACTTTCGCAGATGGCCGCGGAGATTCAGGCTGCCAGGCTCATGTCCTATTGGGCGGCCACAATGGCCGACGCTGGGAAGAGGGTGAACCTGGAAGCTTCTTATGCAAAGCTCTTTGGCGCACAAGTTGGTGTTAAGGCTGTTGGGGACGCGTGCCAGATATTCGGAGGTTGTGGATTTATCAGAGAATTCCCCATAGAGCGCATGTACAGGGATGTTAAGGGTATTGAGTTCGGCGCTGGAACAAACCAGATCCAAAAACTCATCATCATGCGAGAGCTTATGAAAAGGGCCTGAGAATCATGGGGCAAATATTCAAGACAAAATTGACCGAGATGTTGGGTGTTGATCACCCAATACTCTGTGGCGGCATGCAATGGATAAGCAAGGCCGATTTCGTGGCTGAGATCTGTAACTCCGGCGCGTTTGGTTTCATTACCGCGGAATCCTTTGAATCGCCAGAGGAATTGAGGCTGGAAATCAAGAAGATGCGGGATCTCACAGACAAGCCTTTTGGGGTGAATATCTCAATGCTGCCTGAGTTTCAGATCAGAAAACGGACGATGGATTTCTGTGATGTTGTGTGCAAAGAGGGAATAACAGCAGTGGAGACCGCGGGCAGGAGCCCTGAGGAGATGGTTCCTCAATTAAAGCAATGCGGCGTAAAAATCATCCATAAAGTCACAAGCGTAAAACACGCGCTTAAGGCCCAAAAGGTCGGCGCTGACGCAGTGACCATGATCGGCTATGAAGGATGCGGGCATGTGGGGATGTATGATGTGGCTACGTTTATTCTAGAGCCAAAGGC
>CAZFJT010000182.1:0-6509 GCA_964519135.1 uncultured Syntrophales bacterium
ACAGTACTGTGGGTTGATGGGATGTACATACCCTGATTGAAGCATTTGATATGACCGACTATTTTATTTTCTGGTTCTAGTTACTAAAGATTTCTTAAATAATTGTTGTGGTTAACCATCATGGAAGGTATGGGAATCAGATGGAAATCAAGCATGACGTTGTAGTGATCGGCGCTGGCTTGGCAGGGCTCAGGGCGGCTTTGGAAGTTTCCGATCAAGCTGATGTGGCCATTGTGAGCAAAGTATTTCCCACTCGATCACATTCAGGCGCGGCCCAGGGAGGCATCGGCGCGGCTCTCGGCAATGAGGAGCCTGATTCCTGGGAATGGCACATGTACGACACAGTAAAGGGTGGTGATTACCTAACAGATCAGGACGCTGCTGAAATATTGGCCAAAGAGGCCATTGGCACAGTATATGAGCTGGAACACATGGGCGTTCCATTCAATAGAACCAAAGAAGGGAAAATTGCCCAGCGAGCTTTCGGAGGTCACACGAGTAATTTTGGAGAGGCTGCTGTAAAGAGGGCCTGCTACGCTGCTGACCGAACTGGAAGAGTCTTGTTGGACACCCTTTATGGAGAGGCCGTTAGAAAAGGTATCAAGATTTATTCGGAATTCAATCTTCTGGATATAGTTATAGAGGATCGCCAGGTATGCGGGGCAATACTGTACGAGCTTGCAACTGGCGCATTGACCCTTCTCAGATCTAGAGCCTTGGTCTTGGCCACCGGTGGATTCGGGAAGGTGTACAAGACCACGTCTAACTGCTTCGCAAACACAGGAGACGGGGTATATTCGGTTTTAAGGAACGGTCTTCCATTGCAAGATATGGAGTTTGTTCAATTTCATCCTACGGGTATTTACGGGCTAGGTGTTCTGATAAGTGAGGCTGCAAGAGGAGAGGGAGGCATCCTCAGGAATAATGAGGGCAGAAGGTTCATGGAAGATTACGCTCCAACAATAAAGGACCTTGCGCCAAGGGATATGGTCTCAAGGGCCATAACCACGGAGATAAGAGAGGGTAGGGGAATAGGTGGGAAAGACTATGTGAATCTGGATCTTACTCATCTTGGAGAGGAAAAACTAAGGGAAAAGTTATCTGATATAAGCTCTTTTGCAAAGACTTACAGGGGAATAGATCCTGCTGACGCGCCAATTCCGGTCAGTCCCACATGCCATTATATGATGGGTGGGATACCCACTGATATTGACGGCAGAGTCCTGGATGAGAACCAGAATCCAGTAATAGGCTTGTACGCGGCAGGAGAAGCAGCCTGCATCTCAGTTCACGGCGCGAATAGGCTTGGTTGCAACTCTTTGATAGACTTAGTTATTTATGGCCGTAGAGCCGGTAAGCGCCTTGACTCGGACTTGAGCTCCATCAGTGAAAAGGCGCCGCCTAAGGACTCATTGGAAAAGATCCGAGACAGGATCCACAAGATCATTGCCAGGGATAATGGAGAACGGATAAACGCAATCAGATCCGGAGTCCAGGAAGCCATGAGTTCATTCTGCTCGGTTTACAGGGAAGAATCTTCTCTTGAATCATTAATTTCTCAGTTAACCGGGTACCAGGAAGCCTATGAAAAAGTGGTGATTGACAATAAAGGGGCAGCTTATAATACCGATTTACTGTAAGCTTTGGAGCTTGAATCCATAATAGGTTTGGCAGAGGCCATAGCCATATCCGCAAAGGCCAGGACTGAGAGCAGAGGGGCCCATTACAGGGAAGACCACCCTGAAAGGGATGATAAGAACTGGCTTTGCCATACATTGGTTACAAGGACAAACAATTCATGGAATCTATCATATAAACCAGTAACAATTACCAAATTCCAACCAAAGGCCAGGACCTATTAATATGAACATGAATTTTAAAATATACAGATATGATCCTGAAAAAGATTCAGAAGGGCGCTATCAGGAATATTCGGTTGAGGCCCATGAGACAGACAGGATCCTTGACTGTTTGAACAAGATTAAATGGGAGCAGGACGGTACTCTTGCTTACAGGATGTCATGCGCCCACGGTGTTTGTGGGTCCGACGCGATGAAGATCAACGGTACATGCGCGCTTGCATGCCAGAAGCTGGTTAAAGATTACCAGAGTGAGATTGTTACAATAGAGCCTTTGCCTGGTTTCTCTGTTCTAAAGGACCTGATGGTGGACCTTTCAGAATTTTTTAACAGAGTTGAGAAAGTGAGGCCTTTTTTAGTGGCCCAACCAGTGCAAGGCCCTGAAAGAATTCAGTCACAGGAGGACAGAAATAAAATAGATGAAGTGGTGAGGTGCATCCTTTGCGCATGCTGTGTCGGGGCTTGTCCTGTTTCAAACGATAATACGGATTTCCTTGGGCCCGCGCCTCTGGTACAGGCGTTTAGACGCATATTCGATTCCAGGGATGAACAGTTTGAGCGGAGATTAATGGAGATTGATTACCCCGATGGGGTCTGGGGTTGCCGGAACCATTTCGAGTGCACAAAGGCGTGCCCAAAGGAGATACCTGTCACAAAGAGCATTAATACAATGAAAAGGGAAATAAACAAGCTCAAAGAATGATGAAATCCCTTTTTAAGGCTTTTCGCCCACAAACAGTGTTACGATTCCACCAGTCAGGCGCTTGTGAATAATGTTCACAAATCCACATTCTTCAAGCAATGACATTATCTCCTGTGGCGCCGGAAAAGCGGCCATGGAATCGGTGAGGTACTTGTAGGCGGAAGCTGAAGACATAAGCTTGGTAACCAGGGGCATCACAATCTCACTATACAATCCAAAAAGAGGCTTCATCAATATTCCCTGGGGTTGGGTAAGCTCCAGTATCACGAGCTTAGAGCCCTCTGTCAGGGTCCTATGAATTTCCTCCAGAGCCTTCTTACGATTTGTCACATTACGGATACAGAATGCGGTAATTGCGCCATGGAATGAGTTATCTTCAAAACTAAGCTCCAACGCGTTTCCAATTTGGAGATCTATTGATTCCTCCAAGGATTTTGAAATAATCTTTTCCTTGCCTTGCCGTAGCATTCCTTCTGAGGGGTCGATTCCGATCACCTTCGCCCCAGGAGCTTTCCGTACTATTTTTATGGCCATATCACCTGTTCCGCATCCCACATCTAGATACGTTTCTTTGGATTTCGGTGATAGTCTTTCCACTGCCACAGATCGCCAATACGCGTCTAATCCCAATGTTAACGCGGTGTTGGTCTTGTCATAATAGGACGCGATATGATCAAACATCCTCCTGTTCTCATTGGCTGAGATCAGGGAATCTTGGGTTTGTCTTTCATTATTTTTTACGGTCATCTGTAACCAATAATTCGAATTTTTCAGAGCGTTTGTTAAGTCTTGAACAGTTATGAACTTTCCCATTAGGGACTAGTACGCGCAACAACTAGTTTGCCAATACAGACCCAATTGGTTATACTTCATATGCGCCAGGGGAAATGAGCAAGCGCCATTATTCCCTGATTAATGTCAAAATATTATGGCGCCAAGCCATTTAAATTACCGGGGGTGTTCAATGACTTTAAATCCGCCTAAACTGATTACATGGATCGTAGGGGCTGTATGCCTGGCAATAAGTGTGCTTATGATGCTCAAGATAGTAATGGTGCCGGCTTTGGATCCATATCAGCCATGGGTTCCCATAGCGGGCTTGGCGCTCATGCTGCTGGCCACTGTGGCCAAAGGATTGTAACACATTGTAACCGTCTTAATACAAGGTCCTGAAATCAGGATATTGCTCGAGGTTTCAGGCCTTTTTAATTCTAAGAAATCAACCATGCATAGCCGCGGATTTTGCGGCCCAAACAGAATCGTCCGTATCAGGAATCTTGGAAAGTATCGCTGATTTTACAGGCGCGACTTTCCTATACACTTCCGAAGGCGCCTTTTTTTGCCCGTCCACTGTTAGTAATGTATCAATGGGAATACCGAACTGTTTTTCGTTCTCCAATAGATACGGATAAATAAGCTCCCAATCCGCATCAGTCAAATCCGTGAGCCTGCCGCCATTCAATTGCTCATCCACTATGGCTTCATTTGGATCTCTAATATATATCGAGCCTCCTGAAGCAAGTGAAAATAGGTTAGATCCCGGATAAGGCCGATCATAAAAATGGATATTGCCATCTTCATCAGAATACAGGCCGTTAACGATCACAAATCCCCCCCCATTCAAGGGATCACCGGCCATGAAGCTCTCTGCGAGAAAATCCAAAGCCGCGCCGTTTATTACCACCCTGGGCTTACCTGCTGCGTTTATCAGAGGCCGGCCGGCTGCGTTTCCAAGGACATAAACCTCTCCGCCCTTTGCCCCGTACATGAAACACTGGCCAGTATCACCATGAATAACCAGCTTGCCGCGCTTCATTATCTGGGCGATTTGATCCTGGGCGTTACCGTGGACCTGAACCTCCATTCCGTCGATTCCGCTTGCCACATAGTCCCCTGATGAGCCATAAAGGTCCATTCGAACATCTTCTGTCTTGGAACCAAAGCCGCAACCTTCAAACCGTTGCCCCCTTAGATTAAACACGATAAATTGCTTCCATCCCATGTGATATGCGTCCACAAGGAGAGTTGCGTCACACTGTTCCCCTTCAGGCTCAAAATCTCCCGCGTCAACCACAAGCGTAGTTTCGGTTGACACCGGCGGTCTAAGGGCCTTCCTGGTCGTGTAATCGACAAAGCTGTGCCTCGCTACCTTGGACCCGCTGATTATAGACGGCAGCCCTCTAAAAATGTCATTAAGGGCTTGAGTAACAACGGTTATCAGCGCTGACCGCTTAAGATCACCAAGAGGGATCTTTCTATCCAGTAAAAGGGTAAGCCCATCTATTGCGCTATCCAACAAGAGAGTATTCTTCGCGGTCGCTTTTACTATATGATCACATACAGCCTTGATCTCGCTGTAACCCCATCCTTTGGCGTGTTCGGCAAAAAGCTTCCAAACCTCATGACCGCCTGAATTCAAAGCTTGATCAACAAGACCGATGATCTTCAAATCCGGCTTTGCAATAATCTCCCCAAGTATTGATAGGTCCAAAGGTCGTCTTTTTTCAACTTGAACCTCAGCTCCAAACTTATCATAACAGCGGAGTTCAAAAGGACCGTCGGTTCTCTTTTCTATATTAAATACAAACGCCCCTCCGTCAGAGCTGGAACCTCCCCTGGCGTTCCAGTATTTATCGGCTACAGGGCTGAACCTGGAGTCCTCTTCTGATAGAGATCTTAGTGTCGCGTCTATAGCCTGTTTTTCAGAGCAAACCAATCCGATCTGTACATCTCCATCGTACATTGCGAACACCTGGGGTCTTAGCATGGCGGTATCCGTTATGCCAAGCAGTTGGAGAGAATTGGCCTCAGGCACATTCCTCGCGATAATGAAAAACCATGGACCATCAGGTGACGCATGAATATGGGCGCTTTGAACATAGTCATAAAGCTGTCTTTTTTCAGGCGGTAAAAGATCGAAGTCCAACTCGCCAGTGGGCGCCAACGCCTCGATGATAACTTCAAGGGGATATCCATAGACCCGGTTCCAGAGGTCAAAGAGCAGAACGCTCACTTCAGTGTCCGTCATGAAAAGAGGCTCCATGCCCCTTTGTCTCAAATAGTCGGATGTAGCGTGATAGTTCGCGAAATCTCCATTATGGACCAAGGCTTCATTCAAGCCGGTAAAAGGATGAGCGCCTCCAGGATGCCATACGCGTCCCCTGGTGGGATAGCGTTGATGGGCTATCCATATATGGGCCTTAAAATCTTCCATCATGTAGTATTTCACCACATGTTCCGCGTACCCCACTATCTTCACGATCATGACATCTCTGCCATGGGAGAGTACAAACGCCCTGAGCCCTGATCCGGAAGCGTAAAATTCCTTATTGAGCTTGTACGAGTTCCTACTGACGAACTCATCTTCTACAAACCTCTCAGGCATTCCATCCAGGCTATTTTCAGCGGCAAAGTCTTTCAATGCAGAGGGTTTTACCCTCACAAAAGCCCTCCAAATATCAGGGGGCCTGTAGTCCAATCCCTTGATACTCCGATAATCGCTTACATGATCAACCATTCCCTCTTTTGCCACTTCAAAATAAGGATCTATTCGCCTTGCCTTGAGTTCATCGAGACACGATGGGTCCAATAGGGCTATATTGATCATATAGTGGGAATCCAGAACTTCCCTGGACACTCCCATGGTTTCAGGGTCCATGCCTGCTGCGGCAATGCCTCCGCCTTTACCGTTACCTCTGTTATGCATTCTCACTGAAGGCTCAAAAATGTGCCTTCCAGCAACAGGGATATTGCACGCGAATCCCGTTACACCGCATCCACCTTCGTCAGCGGCCTTTTTATTGGAACCACTATCTGAAATGGGAAACTCGGATAACCTTGACGCTATTATCTTATCAGCGTATGAGCCGTTATATTTCATTGGAGCTTTCTCCTCAAACGGGCCTTATGTCGTCGTCCCGGACGTTGTCGCAATAATCTAAATGCGC
>CAZFJT010000183.1:0-6481 GCA_964519135.1 uncultured Syntrophales bacterium
GCGCTTAGGCTGTTAATGAGTCCCTTCCATTATTTGGGAATTGCCGGTAAATAATTCAGCGCCAAGATATAGACCAATCCCACAGCCCAGTGGCCCAATTTTCACATCACCGTATGCTCGCCTCGCGTTAGACCCAGGAATATAGTGTGATTACATATAAGGAATTAGAATTTCATGTAACGGAGGGGATTGTGGTTAATTGCCAAAAGCAAAATCAGATTTTTAAGTATATGGCGCTTTTATCTTTTATCACAGCCATTTTCATTGGTTATCCCCATTCCTCCAATGCAGGCGAGATAAACAGGCAATTGGCCTACGCCGCGTATAAAGGGAAGCTGGAAAAGGTAAAAGAGCTGCTGGCCTCGGGCGCAGATCCCAACTCTCAAACAGAAAACGGTAGAACTGCGCTGATGGCGGCTTCTGTCAAAGGGCGCGCGAATGTGGCAAAGTTTCTTTTGAATCACGGGGCTGATCCCAATATTCAGGCCAATGACAAAGAGACAGCGCTGATGCTGGCCGTATATAAAGGGCGACTTGAAATCATCAGACTGCTTCTGGAAAACAACGCAAAGGTTGATCTTGAAGAAAATAACGGTCTTACGGCTCTTTTCATGGCCTCTTCCATTGGTTCAAAGAGGGCTGTTGAATTGCTCCTTGATCATGGCGCGGACGCTACCAAAAAGTATTTAAAAGGAGTGACATGCTGGTGGGTGGCCCTTAACAGAGGACACAAGGAGGTGGCTAAACTAATCAATTACAAGGGCAGATCGCCAATCGTACAAGCAGTGGAACAAGGCGACACATCAAAGGTGGTGGAATTGATCAAAGGTGGTGTGGATATAGAATCCAGGGAACCCAAATTAGGCGCCACATTGCTTATGGTAGCGGCTGACGCAGGTCATCTGGGATTATTTCGTACCCTTTTAAACATGAGCGCTGATGTAAACGCAACGAGCCACAATGGATATACCGCGCTGTCTGCAGCCGCGAACAGCGGGCGGAAAGAAATTGTGGAACTCTTGCTGAAAAATAACGCAAAGGTGAACGCCCAGGAGTCCATTTTTGGTTCCACGCCATTGATAAGGGCCGCGGGCAAAGGGTACACTGATATTGTTAAAATATTAATTGAACACGGCGCCGATCCGAACATCAAGGATAATGACGGTCAAACAGCCTACGACCTGGCAAAGTCCCAAGGGCGTGAGGAAGTAATGAAAATTTTGGAAGCCAATAATAGACCACCTGATAACAAATAGCCAACTTGTTATGGCTCAGCCGATTGTCGAGAAATGTTTTTCGTTTGAACACATGGATCGCACTAATGCGAGCCCTCTTAATTATAGTCGGCTGATGGAAAAACCTATAAACGGTCAACAAAATGGGTGAGTGAATCCTATGGTCCGCAAGATGGTAAGATTGGCGGAATTTCTCAGCATGGATCACCATGATCAGGGTCCGGCAATCATGACACTTATTTCAATCGTGATTGTGTTCCGTAGTCCTGCAATGTTGCTGGCAATGATCGCCTATCTTGTGATGCATTTCTCATATGGAGGCGGCGGTACTTTTCAGAAACCGGCTCGTTTAGGAAAAACTCCGGGTATTGTAGATGTTTTCCTTGTTTGTGTTGGTGTCACAGGTCTTTTGACTTATATAGGACTGGCTCTATATTTATCCTATGCCTGGATAATGTCTTTGGTTATAGATTATTATGGCAGTGGAGAATTAAAAATATATTTGTTTTGCTAAATTCCGTATAGAATTAATAGGTTATCGTTTCTGCGTCATAGTAGTTACCGCCTAATTTGAGAAGAGCCGACCCTTAGGTTAAGCTGCTGGCAAGTCTTAATAATTCCGGCGCCAAAATTGGCTTTCTTGCAGTTCGGTCAACTCCTGAAGCCTTTAGTCTCGATTTGTCCAGAAATTGATCTATCCATGCCGTCATCATAATAAAGGGCGTCTTCTGAACCCCCTGTTCTTCGCAGATTTCCTTTATGCGCTTCCCAACATCCCATCCACTGATTTCCGGCATTCCAAGGTCACACACAACCAAATCAAATTTTTGGGGATCATAGACGCTGAGGGCCTCTTGGCCGCCACCTGCTATTGTAACCTCGTGACCAAAATGTTTCAGTCCCGCGCTGATGTTTTCAAGCACTGATCGAGTGTCATCCACAGCCAGGATACGAAGATGCTCGGTCATCCTAGATTTATGTTCCGCATCAGGGTCTTTGTAAGATTTGGCCAGGGGCAGCCTTACTGTTACCAGCGCGCCCTCACCTTTTCGGCTCTCAATGGTGATGGTTCCGTTATGTCTGGATATGATACCCTTTGATACGGCAAGGCCCATCCCCAGAGTTTGATACCCCTTAGTGGTCCAAAATGGCTCAAAGACTTTGGTTATATTATCATTTTCGATTCCCACGCCGTCGTCCTGGACCTGCAGTATTACCGAGTCCCCATGAGCGGAGACCGCCACACCTATCTGGCCTCCCCAAGGGAGGGCGTCGGCCGCGTTTTTGAGCAGGCTAACCACAACCTCGAATATCTCGTTTTCTTTTCCTTCCACATAACACTCTGAATAGAGATGCGTGGTGATGCTAATCTGGATGCCGTCCTTTTCAGGGGAAGATTTCCAAAAAGGTTTTGTTAGTTCAACAGCCTGCTCCACTGCTTCCTTGAGGTCGAAAACCTTTGATTGCTCGCCAATGTTGGAGGTCCGTAAAGCCGTAAAATCCTGTAATCTACGAACAACCTCAGCGCCAAACCTAGAACTCTCCAAAATATGCTGAAAGTCCATTTTGGCTCTTTCCAGTTCCCCTTTTTCAATATTGAACAACCCGGTTTGAGCGTGCCCCATGGTTATTTGCAACATATTGTTGAAATGGTGCGCGACCCCGCTTGAAAGATCCTGGGCTACCTTCAGGGTCCTTGCCTCAACCATGACCTTCTGGGCCTTGACCCTTTCAGAAATATCTCTAATGGAATATACCCATGCAGGGGAATTTTTATATGGGACCGTCTTGCCCCTTATCTCTACCTGGGCCAGGCGCCCTGAGCTTTTCAATATCTCTGTTTCCAGGATCTCCTCACTTGTTGACTCCAGGAACGTGGCGAGATCATTCCTGCTTGACAGGGAAGCGAGTTCTCTCAAGTCCGTGCCAATGAGTGATTGGGGAGTTTTCTCGATGATATGGCAGAAACTCTTATTAACATCCACTATCAAGCATTGGGAATCTATGATTACAATACCTTCAAACGCGGCGTCAGCAAGGCTTTGGTACCTTTCCTGGCTCTCTTTGAGGCGCCGCTCCATTTCCACTTTATAAACAGTGGTTTCAATCGCGCTCATCAATTCCTTAACTGAACAAGGTTTTACCAGGTAGACATGTGGTGGAGTTAGTTTAGCCCTCTCCACGAATGACGTGTCATTGTACCAGGTCAGATATATAATTGGTATTCCATGCAGTTCGCGTATCTTCTGGGCCGTGTCTATACCGTCCAGTTCGCCTTCGAGCATCACATCCATCAATACAATGTCCGGTTGGCTGTCCCCGGCCATTTGAAGAGCGTCTTTTCCGTTGGAGGCCGCTCCCGCGATTTCATAGCCGATGGACTCAAGGGTTCTGGCCAAATGTCGGGCGACGATCTTTTCATCTTCCACTATAAGGATTTCTGTGGGGGCCATTTACCTCGATCCGTAATTCTTTAGCTATTGAACTGAAAAGTTAATGTAACAGCGGTTCCACCTTTTTCTGAGTTAAACTCTATTGAGCCCCGCAATTGATCGGTGAATGCGCCAATAAGATCCATACCCAAGGATTCCGGTTTGTCTAAGTTAACATTCTTTTTTAAGCCTACACCATCATCGGTAATTATCAATCTAATCTGATTGCCGGGTAACCTTTTCAAGGAAATATCTATTTGCCCTTGAGGCTCCTCAGGAAACGCGTGCTTCATGCAGTTGGAAAATAGTTCATTGACTATGCACCCTAAAGGCAGGGCAATGTCTACGGAGGTTTTGATATGATCCAAGTCCGTATGAACCGATATTTTTCGACCAATGGTATCACTGGTCTCAGTGAGTGTTTCTATCAGGTTACCCAGATAATGACATAGGTCCAGTTCAGATAGATCCTTGCTGCGATATAATTGTTCATGGGCAAGCGCCATGGAACGCACTCTCTGTTCGGTTTCCTCAAAAACCTTTGCCACGCTTTCATCTCGCATATACGTTGACTGGAGTCTTAAAAGGCTGGATATTACTTGCAGATTATTCTTTACCCTGTGGTGGATTTCCCTTAAGAGGGCCTCCTTCTCCTGCAAGGATTTCCGGATATTATTCTCCGCTTGCTTTCTATCAGTTATGTCTATGATCGAAACTAATGTCCTTGCGTAAGTCTTTTCATATCCAGGTAGCACTGACCATTTTAGGGCTGCGTGAACTTCACTTCCTTCGGCGCTTTCAAATTCGCATTCACCCTCATAGGTAGCCTGCCCTTTGGCTAACGCAAGTATTTTTTCCATGTCGGAACACAGGGAAGTCCTTTGATAGTAATCCTGCAAGGGCTTCATGCGCCCGTTTACCGCGTCGAAGCCCAGCAGTTTCCGCATGGCCTGGTTAGCCTCGAGAATTTTAGGGCTTATTTGTGTTTGGGAAAGCCTTTGGGCAGGTATACTAAAATCTGATTCTTGAATCATATGGGGCGCTTCCACAAAATTATCCAGAAGTCTCTTGATTTCCGAGGCGTCCTCAACCCAAAGCGCCACAGGGCAGTGATCAAACAGGGCTCTGTATCTTCTCTCGCTCTCCTTTAGGGCCTCCTGTACCTTTCTCCTGTGTTCCACCTCTGATTTCAGGGCCGCGTTGGTGACCTTCAATTCAGAAGTACGGTTCAAGACTCGCTGTTCCAGTTCTTTCTGGTATTCCTGGTTCAATAGCAGCAATTTCTTTTCAGTGGTCAGATCTTGTATCAATACCATCACGTACCGCAGGGGTCCGGTTCTCAATGACCTTAGATGGATCCTGGCCCAAAGATGACGTTGATCCACCTTGATTACTCCTTCAACAACTCTCTGTCGCCTGTCTTCAAGAACGGATTTTATTAATGAGTCCGCTTTGCTTGCGGTCGACTCGTTTGGAAAGAGCCGAGTAAACGCTGATCCTTCCAATGATCGGTAATTATCTGTAATATATGCGAACCCTGTGTTTATAAAGGCAATTTCCGCGGAAGTGTCAACAGTGAGAGCAGGTATGGGTATCGCGTCCAATAAATGTCCCCAGGAGTTTCTGTGCATCTCTCTTAGATCAAAACTACCGGAGCTTGTGACATCCTGGTTCATTAACGCGGCCATGTGAATCGATTGTGTGGCCACCTGTGTCTTGGCGTTTGCAGTGGGGTCATCAAAGACCTCTACCAGGTCCCCGAAATCATCTGCGTCTGAAAGGCCCTCCAGACCTTGATTCATTATGTTCAAGGTCCGTTCCAGGTCCGCTATTTTGGACCTGAGCGCCTTGTTCTGCTCGATGAGCTCGTTCTTGCTCAAACCCTCAGTTTTCATGGTGTCCATCCGCCAAGAGCTTGCCTAATGGGACAAGCGTTAAAAGGGTTGCTAAGGTTTGTATCCTCAAACCGCCAAGCGCAAACTTCATGATTAAAATCAAGCCCTATAAGCTCTACTGAGAATTATCATCGATATTGTCATCACTTTCCAATACACAGTAGGCTATCCTATAATTTCCAAAAAAAAAAATAAAGTCAAAGCCAAACCTATCCCCCGAATACTGCAAACAAAACGAGATTATGGCTCTGTAACGGTGTTTATGGCTACATTCATGTGTAAGCGGGTCCCCTACGCGCTGAAATCAGGTAAGATATAAACATAATCGCAATAAATATAAGGAATTACTACGGGGTGGATTTGAATAGGTTATGGGCGTCCATCCAATGGAAATCGCGCATTTGATAGTATGCTGTTTAATTAATATTAAAAACAATAACATAACCTGGGGCTATGGAAGTCGTGATTCAACAAAGATTCTGTTGACCCTGGGGGATATCTTGCAAGCTATTTCATAATTAATAGTGCCGCCATTTAGGGCTATTTCATCTATGTTTATTTCCTGGGTCCCTTGTTTGCCTATCAAGATCGCCTCATCACCGAGCTCTGCTTCAGAAATGTCCGTAATGTCAACAATTATCGCGTCCATGCACACTGTTCCAACAACTCGCGCCCTTTTTCCTCTCACTAAAACCTTCCCGATATTCGATTGAAACCTCGGGTATCCATCATTGTATCCAACAGGCAGTGTTGCAAGCCTGCTCTGTCTGCTGGTTACAAATCTTCCGCCATAGGAAATTGATCTGCCTGGGGGATGCTCTTTTATTTGGGTGATCCTCGAGCTAAAGGTGATAATAGGTTCCAGATCGATATGCTCCCTCACAATATCGGAGGGGTACATCCCATATACCCCCAATCC
>CAZFJT010000184.1:0-6464 GCA_964519135.1 uncultured Syntrophales bacterium
GATCTTGCGTGTGGCAATTGCCATGTCTTTTTCCCGGACTGATTTTTTTATCTTTTCCTGCACATAGCCATCTTCCAGGCATGCCAGGAATCCGCCTTTTTCATCCATTTCCAGGAAGATCTTCCAGGCTTCTTCCGCCATAGAATCTGTAAGGTTCTCGATGTAGTATGAACCTGCACCCGGGTCGACCACTTTGTCGAAATAAGACTCTTCCTTGAGTATCAGTTGCTGGTTTCTCGCAATGCGCTCGGAAAAGTCCGTGGTATCTTCATATATGCTATTGAATCCTTTTACTGTCATGGAGTCAATTCCTGCAATACTGCCTGACATAGCTTCTGTGGTAGTGCGAAGCATGTTCACATAGTTGTCGTACAGTGTTTTGTTCCAGTCGGAGCTTTCAGCATGGATAGACATCCTGGTTGTCTCCGGCTTATCAGGTCCATAGGCATTGACAATATGTGACCATAAAATGCGCGCTGCCCTGAATTTGGCGATTTCCATAAAATAGTTGCTTCCAACACCAAAATTGAATTTTATCCTGGGGGCAATTTCGTTGATGCTATGTCCCAGGTCAACTATCCTTTTCAGGTATTCATTTCCATGTGCCAGCGCAAATGCCAGTTCTTCTACCAGGGATGCGCCTGCATTTTTATAGGTTGTGGCCTGAATACTGATCAGGTGAAAATTGGGCAGGTGTCTGGCCTTCTTCAAAAGCTCAGTAATATAATCAAATGACTGATTTTCGTCCCTGCTGAATTTGCCATGCAACAGCAGATAATTGATTGGATCATAATCCACAGAACCTTTGATCTTTTCCAGATCGCGGTTGTATTTTCTAACCAGGCTGTTGATGATCTCCACCACTTCTATCTGGTATTCTCCTGTGATATAATTAAGTTCCACACTGTCGGCAAAAATATTTTCCAGCAGATCTTCAACTTCCTTTTCCGTGGGTTTGCGGTTTTTCAGGTCGAATCCCAGGGAGGTCACCCCTTTCATCAATATGTCGAGGGCTTTTTTATTGGCTTTTCCTGGGCCTTGATCTTTCCCCAATTTGCAAGCACATCATCCGCGTCTTTTACACTCTCTGTGGCAAACACATGTGGATGGCGGCGTGTCATCTTCTCAACAGAGCCCTCCATAACCTGCGCGATTGATGTGAAACCCTCCTGCTCGAACATGTACGCGACGAACAGCACAAGGAAAAGAAGATCTCCCATCTCGTCAACCATCTCATCCTTGTTGTCCATGTTCATTGCCTGGACAAGCTCATGGTACTCTTCGAGTATGTATGGATGAAAAGAGAAAGGAGTCTGTTTTTTGTCCCAGGGACAACCATTTTCAGACCTGAGAGTTCTTATCACCTGCGCGAGCCTTGAATATGCTTCAGTGGACGGCTCCTTACCATTTATGTCATTCATTATATTAAATAATCCCCTTGTTCAATAATGACTTTCAGCTATTCGCGGCCCATAAGAGACGCCACATGATTTATGGTGTCTATAATGTGGTCAGGCTCGAAGTCGAACAATCCAATATCCTCTTTGGAGGCCGCGCCTGTTAAAACAAGCGCGCTTGGGAGTCCTGCGTTCTTTGCAAACAGGATATCAGTCTCCATCCTGTCGCCTACCACAATCACCTGATCCCTATCCAGGCCCAATTTCTCAAGGGCCAGGTTCGCCAGGTCAGTTGAGGGTTTACCAAAAACCCTGTCAGGTTCCTTTCCAGCCGCAGTTGCTATTGCCGCCACTATGCTTCCTGAGCCGGGCCTCATACCATCTTCCACAGGTAAGGCCGCGTCCCTGTTTGTGGTCCAAAAAAGAGCGCCTTTGTGAATCGCGTTTTGGGCTCTTTCCAGTTTTTCATAATTAAAGGTAATGTCCATAGCGCTAACAACTATGTCCACGTCAGTTGACGAATCCTCCACAATTATACCCGCGTCTCTTAGCCCCTGCTTAAGCCTATCTGAACCTATCACCAATAGCTTTGCCTCCGGTCTTTTGGTCTTCAGCTCGTTTATCAGGGCTGAAGCTGAGTTTAGAACCTCATTAACCGTAACTTTTATTCCCAGGCCATTGAGTTTGTCAGCAAGATCTTCAGCAAGAACTCCTGCGTTATTTGACATGAATATCCACTTTATTCCCTTTGTCTTCAGGTCTTCATAGGTTTTTTCAACTCCTGGTATCAATGTTGAACCAAGAATGACCGTCCCATCAAGATCCGCAATAATAGCCTTTATTGCCATAGAACAAATATTTACCCTTCTGAGAAATAAAAGCGAAATCACTATTGATGATATCTTGGACTCGGTTTATAAGCCCGTGCGCCCAAATCGGACAAATCATCTGGTATGACCTTTCCTTGCACAGTTTCAACTGTCTTGGTCTTTTGAAGGATCAAGGCCATGTTTCTCTGCGCGGCGCCATAATTGGGATCCAGGCCCAAAGCTGTTTCCATGTCCTTTAAAGCGTCTTTGAGCTTGCCTGTTTTCATGCGAAAGAAACCTCTATTATTCCAGACCATTGGGTCCTTGGGATCAGCGGACACAGCAGCGTTGAGGTCCTCTTGGGCTTCATCTATTCTATTGAGTTTAAATTTCGCTACTCCCATTAAACTCAACGCCCTTGTGGCCCTTGGTTTAATGATCAATATGGCCTCCAAGTCCTCTAGGGCCTTTTCAGGGGTATCTTTCAACAGATACGCCCTTGCCCGGTCAAAAAGTATCTCAGGATCATTGGGCAATCTGTCCAAGGCTTTTGTAAGGTCTTCCACAGCAGAATCATATAGCAGGCGATCCATATTCGTTGACGCTCTTAAGGCAAACACCTCTCCGTCTGAAGGATCAAGATTTGCCGCCCTTGTGAGATCCACATTCGCGCTCGTATTATCCTTTAGGGCCATGAACAGCTTTGCCCTTTCCTTGTAGGCTTGGCTAAAATCTCTTTCCAAGCGTATGGCTCGATTCAAGCTCTCAAGGGCCAGGTCCAACGCGCCTTCGCCGGCTAGGAGAGAAGCCTTTATCATGTATGCGTTAGCGTACCCCGGGTTCTTATCTATTGTGTACGATATAAGCCTCTTGGCTTCTGCGGTCCTATTGAGCTGAGCTAACGCCCTTGCTTTTAAACAGCGAACCTCATGATCCATGGGCGTTTTTTCACTGTGGCCCTTGAGTATCTCCAACGCCTTTTGAGGGCCGCCCATCTTCAGACGTACCCTGGCCTTCTCCCTTATGGCCCTATCCTTGTCGGCCCCAGTGAATAGATTTTCAGCGATATGGTAGTCTTCAAGGGCCTTTTCATAAAGATTCAACTTCAAGTTTATGCCTGCCCTTGTCATGAATATTTCAGGGTCCATCCTTTTCAGTCGGGTAAGAGAGTTCAGGTCTTCAAGGGATTCCCGAGGTTTACCCTCTTTTAACAAGAGTTTGGATCTCATTTCCAAAGCAAGGATCGAATAGGGATCGTACCTCAAGGCCCTGGTGTATTCATCTATGGCCCTTGTGTTCATACCTTGCCGCTCGTATATCAGACCTTTAAGCGCATATGGTTTGGCTCTTTCAGGGCCTGTTTGCAGAGACTTTTCCAATAATCTGGCGGCCTGTTCTATCTGCCCAAGCTCAATAAAGCACTCGGCCATTGACTCGAATATTGGAATTGGGTCCTCTGATCCTTTAAGAGCCATTCTGTATCGTTTCAACGCGGAGAGAATGTCACCCTTTTCCCGGAAAACCAGCCCAAGCTCATAATTGACCTTTGACTTCAATGCATTGGAATCTCCGGACTCATCAAGGGCTTTCATCAATATGGATATCTTTTCTTCTGCGCCGAATTCCCTATTTGCTTCTGAGATCAAGTTTTTAACTGTCTTTTCCCTGGATAGACACAACGCGGGTTCACTAAGACAAAAAAAGGCCAAATTACAGGCTATAAAATAAAACAATACCAAAAACCCGTTGATGTGGGAGTTTTTAAACCTTTTTAGGTTCGATGGGATCATTATGGTTATAATTCAGGGATTGCGTTTATGGGTCTTGATTGTGATTCGCCTCAAAATATTAGTGTTCATTAATGTCACTATTTGGGCCTCTCTGAAAATACCAGTTTTTATGCGCTGCCTTTGTAGCCTATTTTTTTAACTCATTGTGGAGAATCTCCATTATCTGATCGAACATCTCCTGCATGCGCATCATATTCTCACGCATTTCCAATATAACTTCAACTCCCGCGAGATTTACTTCCAGATCATCCATCAGGTTTTTTATGACCCTGATCCTATCAACCTGGTCCTCTGGATACTTTCTTTCCCCAGTGTTGAGGGCCTTTTCACTGAATATCAGGGCCTCTCTTTCGATCAAATCAACGAACTCTTCGTCACATCCTATATATTCTATTATTTCATGTATGTGATAGTGTCTTGGGGACATCTTGACCACCTGTTTATATGATCTTCAAATCCTTTTTGATCTTTGCAGATTCTTAACACTCCGTTTTTTTTCGAGTGTTACCGGTCCACATATTTTAATTACAACCTTATGTGGCTTCTAACATCCTCTGAATAATATTTATCCAAGGTTTCAGCCGCGGCTATTGCCTCAGGGTCATCAGTCTTTGGAACCTGGACCCTTATATTAACGTACAGGTCGCCATGAGCCTTTGTCTTCAAATTTTGGGCGCCCTTGCCTTTTAGTCTCAAAACCTGGCCGGATTTTGTCCCAGCCGGAACCTTTAGCTGCACATTACCTTCAGGGGTGGGAACAGCGACAGACGCTCCCTTTAAAGCCTCGGACACCTTAACAGGAAGCTCAACCCTCAAATTATCTCCTTCTCTTTTGAAATAAGGATGGGGTTGAACCCTGATCTCTATGTAAAGATCACCAGAAGGCCCTCCTTGTGATCCCTGGTCGCCTTTGCCGGTCAGTCTTATCCTAGAACCGTCATCTACTCCCGCGGGCACTTTCACATCTATGGTCTCATTGGAAGTCGCGCCTGTTTGATCATGGGACTTTTGAAGCGTAATCCTGGTATTCCCTCCCTTTATAGCGGTAAGGAAATCCACTTCCAAGACAGCGTCAATATCCTGACCTTTCCTTGGGCCGCTTGGACCCGCGCCGCGTTTACCGAACAAATTACTGAATATGTCCTCAAAACCGCCGTAATTTACATTCTCACCATCAAATGAAAAGTCCCTGAAATAGGCGCCTCCACCTCCAGCGCCCGCGCCGCGAAATCCCCCGGCCTGACTCCACTGTTTGTACTGTCTCGCCTGATCCGCGTCAAAGCCAGCTTGCAAACCCTCTTCTCCGAACTCATCATAGATCTTGCGAGTCTTCTCGTCAGCCAACACATCATGGGCTCTGGAAATATCCTTGAACTTATCCTCAGCCTTTTTGTCCCCAGGGTTCACATCAGGATGGTACTTTCTGGCCAGCTTACGATAAGCCTTTTTAATTTCTTCGGAAGTGGCGTTCTTTCCCACTCCAAGCACAGAATATAGATCTTTAGACGCCATGCGGCCCTCCCTGCTTGCCAAATATCCGTATATTCAAGCAGGCTGCTTTTTTGTATTTATATTTTCAACAACCTGTTTAAAATGTTCCAATTCAAGACGCGACTTACTTTCACGTCCTGTTTCGCACTACTTTTAGATATGAACTGTTGGGTCTTTGTCAAGTATGTTAATTTTAGACTGGGTTATCCCTCAGTTGTTGGCGGCAGGGAGGAGAGAATCTGGATATGGAAGTAGCGTGAGCCGAACCGGGCGTCGGGAGTCCGATGAGCGAAGTTTGCTGAGCTTGCGAATTTAAACACGGGGTTTGAACAGAATATGATTATAGATTTCCACGTTCATCTATTGCCAAAAAAAATTCGAGACAACAGAGGGCCATTTTTAAACCAAGACCCTGCGTTTGGGGCTTTGTATTCGTCTGAAAAATCCAAGCTCGCCACAGAAGAAGACATAATCGGCCACATGGATGAGAATTGTATCAATAGATCCGTTGTGTTCGGATTTCCATGGCTTTCCCAGGATTTGATAGAGCTTAACAATGATGAGGTTTGGGAATTCCACTCAAAATATCCTGATAGAATTGTCCCATTTGCAGTACTGAGCGCATCAGGCGGCGCCCACCTGCCTGAGGAGGCTTCAAAGAGAATTAATGGAGGCTTCAAAGGTTTGGGGGAATTGGCCATGTACGCCTCAGGTTGGGGAAAAGATAGCTTGGACGCCCTGGCGCCGGGCTTGCAAGCAGCCCAAGATAAAGGCGCAATTGTATTGATACATGTAAATGAGCCTGTGGGCCACGATTATCCAGGTAAGATGTCCGTGGACTTCAAAGGATTAATTGAGCTTATCGATGAGTTCAGGGAATTGAAAATCGTACTGGCCCATATGGGAGGAGGCGCCTTTGTATACTCCCTGATGCCTGAGATAGCAAAAATATTCGTGAACACGTACCTGGACACCGC
>CAZFJT010000185.1:0-6450 GCA_964519135.1 uncultured Syntrophales bacterium
CCAGTGCGATTCTCCCAGGGTTGACCGGAATCCGAGCGATACTTGTATGAAAATGCAACAGACCCATTCCAATCCGCGTTGGGTTTGAACACAAAGTCACCACCAGCTGCAGGTCCCACATCGTATGAATCTCCTACGTTTATTATGGCCTCAGCGCCTCCGTCAGCCACAAATACAAGCTCCCCAGAGCCACTGAGTCCCCCCATATTCGTGAACTCCACCTCACCACTATCCCCATCCGATCCCCACTCCTCGATCTTTACGGATGTGTCCTCAGCGCCGGCCTGGTAAACTCCAGGGTTTGTTTCCACCTCTATATGCGCCGTTGCCGGAGAGCTGTAGCATGTATCATCCCCATCAACGACCTGGCCGTCATTGAAGCCAACCATGTATTGGAATGAATCCGCGCCCGTATAGCCTGGGTCACTTTTATAGTACATGTCTGATGTTTTAGACCAATCCAGTGTCTGTGTTTGCCAGTCAATGGAACTCACAGGTTGATATTCATTTGCGCTATTCAGGAAATAGACGTCCCCGTAGTCTGGTAAATCTATGAATTTTACTGCTGTCTCAGGGTATGTTGTTCCATCTGCGCTGGTAAGTCCCCAGCCTTCCAGATCTATTTCTGAAAGACTCATGCCCTCCTCTTGGAACGGAACAGCATCGGCCTTTTGACCCACTTGAATTTCGATCATGAAATCCTGTGAAAGACCCCCATTGTCAGTGGCGGTAAACACTATGTGGCCCCATTGGGGTTCGGAGATTTCCGCAGTGTCAAAGGTTATCCCCAACCCGTCCGCTGAAACTGAAACATTTGAAAACAGATCCTCGGAGTAGCCGCCGGTTTTTATGGTATAGCCGGAAATCCCCTGAACATCATGAATGTACCTGTTTGTCAGTTGAATGGTGACATCTTCAGTATGCTCAAATACTTCGGCCTCCAGGTCTCTTATCTTTTCCGGGGCCGGATTCCATTGTAAGGCGGCCTTCACATACCTGTCATCTTCTTCGTCGCCGTCCTGCCAATCGAGCAAGTCATCCCAGTCGTTGCTCCAGTTGGGATGGTAGCCCATCATCTCCGCGGATACTCCCTCATAGATGACCTGAGCCAGGTATCCCACTTTTCCGAATACAGCGTCGAAGACGTCTTGGAGTATGGAATCCATCTTGGGAAATTCCACTATCCAATCTTCCGCATCCACGCCTGGTCCGCATGGAGTAAGAGGTACCGGTATGGGTGTGTATTTGATATTCCAGTATGCCGGATTGAAATATCCGTCGTTAAAAAGTTGCAAGTACCAGTCGGCCATAGACCGACCTTCTGCAAAACTAAACGTGGTTTTAAATACTCCATCGTCGGTTTCAGAATATTGTAGGGCGCCCAAATCCCATTCCAAACGGAACGTGTCGTCTTCTTCGGAAGAATTTAGGTCATTAGTATCGTCATCCTCATATTGTCCTTGGTAATAACCGGTCTGGCCGGTTTCCAGATAGATGTCCACCCTTTCGTCGTATGCCGGAACCGTCATATCCGCGGGGAACGTTCCTCCTGTCAGAGTTGGATTCATATCGTAGAGATAAGACTCCCCGTCAACATCAGCCTCACCTCTTACTATGATCTTGTCCAGTCTGGCTCCTATGAGACTAGGGTGTACGAAATAGAGATCTATATCGCCGACGCAGGCCCCATGGTGCGACACAATGTGATCGCCGCTGCCAACCCATTCGCTTCTTGCGACCACACAGTAGTTTTCATAGAAAAATCCATTGTTATCACCGAGAGTCATGCCTATCAATCTGGAAGGATGACTTGTCTGACTGGCGGTTCTTGATACTGAGTCCTGATATTCCAGTTCCCAATCCATGTCACATTCAGGGACAGGATCACCTCTGTTGAACATCCGGCTAACAACGCCTCCTGAGACATCATCACTGGCCAGGGCGGCAATTCTCTTATTCCAGCCTTCATCCATAATCTCGCCCAGCTTGTTCACAAAGGCCTCACCATCGCTACCCTTGGCAATCTCTGATCCCCAAAGGCAAAGACTCGGCAGATGATATGGAGACCCATAAACATAATCGCCGTCATAAACCAGCCCTGTAATCCTTGCAAACTGATCCTGAACCCCCTGTTTACCATTAAGATCTTCCAGAGTAATCGAGACACTGTCGCTGAAAATTAGCTCCCCTGGTGAGCCGTCAGTGATGAACTCAATGCTGGTGGCGTAATCATTCTCGAAAAAGCCGTCGCCTTGTTCCATGAAGTCCATCTCATCTTCGATGGAGTCGATGATCATTGTGAGAGTCTGTTCGTCGGATATGCATTCAGACTCGTCGTACGTCACAAGGCGCCATTTATCGAATCCGTCAATGTAAGGCTCACCCTGGCTTTCCAGGGTCTGCTCGGACATTACTAACACAGAATATGGTCTATTAATTGCCAGGGGCGCCTCGTAATGAGCCAGAGCTGAGGAGTCCAGCATATAAGCTCGCCCATCGTCGGAGCTTCGCACTTCAAGTTCCCAATCGCCGCCGAGGTCAGGGGATGCGGTGGTGTCTTCGCTGGCCCAGACAGTGGCCCCTGTTATGTCTGCCAGGGCATCAACGAAAAGTGCGCCCTCATCGCCGTAACCGATATTGCATCCATATAGGTCTATGCGGCAGTCATCGTTAAGTGTTGCAGTTAAGGGCGCCATTATTTCAGGGGAGTCCGCAAAAGATTCTACGTTAAGGACTTGGGCCTCACCCAGTATGAGCTCGCCTGTGTCGCCATGACTGAATATGGCCAGATGCCCAATTTCCAAGCCGGACTCATTCACCAGAGATTCGAGCTTTTTGCCTATGGATTCGACGCTTTCAGTTGAGGAGTCATATACGACTATCTCCGATTCCGGGTTCACGGCCTGAGAGATTTCATTTACGTGATCCAAACAATTGGATATAAGCGCGACACTTAGATAGTCGGTATCATTCGTGTCCTGACCCTGAAGATCTTGTCCTGGAGCGTCCGATTCAGGGGGCTGGTCCATCGAGTCGTTGGTCTGTTGGGTAGCCGATTGGTCAGTTTCTGTCTGAACGACATTTTCCTGTGTGACCGGTGCTGGGTCAATGGCAGCGTCCAGTACAATTCGCTCTTCAAGTAGTTCGAGAGTTATACTTCTACTTAGATATCGAATCCTCCCTGATCTTCTGGCGAACATATACCCCCTCCTGACTCGCAAAAATAAGCCAAAACAACGGCAAATATTGTGCCAAATTGAAAAATAATAACAAAATTTGTTAACATGTTGAAATTATAAGTGGCCCATAGAAGGGCGCCAGAGCGGTTTGTTTAGAACATCTAGAAAATGTGTGGATCTCACATATAGAGGTGCGTGGCATTCGAGCGCTCTTGTGCATATTACTGTTATTACTGATAATGCATAAAAGTTCGATGTGTGTTATTCACACAAAGCCCTGCCGCTAGATTGCCCCAGTCGAGAAACGACAGTCTCAAAACCAACTATTGAAGAGCCAGGTTGACTGAATCCCAACATATCTTCCACCGACGAAATATTTCTCTGCGTTTTTTCAGGCAGTTATCAATTCCGTAGCATAAGATACAGGGCGCCCAACATTTGGTACATATGGAAAAAACTATTGACTGACAGTTGCAGTTTTTTTACAATTTGTAAAAAGGAAGAACAGGCCATAAACTTTTCAAAGCCTTAGTCGCCATCTAGACCACTTGCGAGAAATTGTTTTGGCGATGAACTCACAATAGTAGATGATAACGAGAAATTAATTTATAAAGCAAGTAAGCGCACACCGTGATCGCCATAAGCAGTTGAAATCAGGTTGGGTAAGCTTTGTTGGGCGAGATGATCCGCCCATCCAATCGAAGCATGAAGCCTCAAAATAATCACCCGTGAGCTTTATCCATAGCTTTCACTTTTTGGGAAACCAGGGAACAAATGCGTTCACTCTCTCCATGTAGGCTCTGTACTCCGGCCGGGTTTCCACAATGGTCTTTTCCAGGAGCGTTACCCCTGAAACTTTAAGAAGAAGAAATGTTATCAGCAAAGGACTAACAGCAGCCCACACGTTTCCAATGTTGGTCAGGGCAATTATAAAAAAGCCCCACCAAATGAGCGACTCGCCAAAGTAGTTCGGATGCCTGGTGTAAGCCCAGAGTCCTCGATCCATTACCCTGCCTTTGTTGGCGGGATCAGACTTGAATCTGCTTAACTGCCAATCCGCGACTGCTTCAAAAACGAAACCAACTATCCAAATAAAGCCCCCCAAAATGTCGGTCCAAACCAGGTAGTTGGGTTGCGAAGAGATCTGCCCGACTTGAACGGAAAGCGAAACGACCCAAGCCAAGACAGCCTGAAGCCCGAAGACCGTGACAAGACTGACGATCCAATATCTTTTACCCACCTGTTTGCGAAAGGCTTGGTACCTGGGATCTTCTCCCTTACCAAGGCTTCGTTGGAAAACGTGCAGAGCAAGCCGATATCCCCAGATCGTGGTTAAACCCGCTAATAATATTTTTCTGGGCAGATACCCTTCTGTATGTGCAAACGTATTCCAGGCGATTATTACGAACGTAAGGCCCCAGAAGATGTCAACAATGCTCACATCTTTTTTCAAGACGCTGAAAGGCCAAACGCAGATCATGAATAAAAGCGCTAACCCTAGATTCATCGCATATAGGTATATTGGTTCAATCATGTGTCACAGTCTCCAAATGTCCATTTTTATCAATTTTTGTCGGCTCGTCCAAAGGTAAAATAAAAGTAAGCGTTCACCGTGGTCGCCATAAACATTTGGAATCACGATGGGGGAGGTTTGGAGGGGGAGATGGTCTCCCCATCCAATCGAACCGGGCGCAGAACCGCTTCAAGCCCGGTGGACTATTACAAATAAAATAATAGGAATCAGTCTAAGTCCTTCAAAAATGTGATATCAAGCAACTGAATCATTCAGTTTACCGCCAAGAGGATCCCAGTACGGCTCACCGTTCTGCTTACACGCGATAGCATAACGTATTTCTTCATGAATACTGCTAGTTATTGGATACTTCAGTGCAATTATAAAACCCAGAGCGTTACAAATACACGGCGCCAGGGCGTAGAGGGCTCTAAGTGTAAACGTGACCTCCGGAGTTTGGGGTATATTAGGCCTATATCCGGTATACCCAAGAATCAACAACGCCAGCCCCACCCCCAAAGCCGCAGCCAGTTTCCTGGTCACCGACCAGAATCCCACATATATGCCTTCACGCCTCTCACCTGTGAGCAGCTCATCATAGTCGATTACATCCGCTTGCATGGAGGAAGGTATGGCCACTGTTGCGCCGAATCCCATGCCTGATATTGCCACAAGTACACCATAGAGCAATTCATCTCCTGGGCCCAGAAAGAAAACGAAAAAGAAGGCTATGGTGTTCACAGCCATAGCGGATAGCCATGAGAATTTCTTTCCCATACGTTTGGCAATGGCGATCCAACCTGGAAGACAGAGAATTCCCACGACAAAATATATTACAAGAAAGAGCTCGGCTCTCTGAGATTGCAGAACATACTCCACATAGTAAAGTATCAAAGTGGCGGGCAAATTACCTCCAAAAGCAGCTATGGTATATGAGATGATCAACACCAGGAAAGGCCCATTCCTGAAGACGCTACGAATTTGCTCCTTGGTAAATGTATATCCACTGGCGAGCTTCCCCTTAGATTCGAAAGATCGCTCTGAAAGTCCAAGTACGCAAATCCAGGACAATAAAACCAAAAGTGGACAGTACATGACAGCCAGCAAAAAGAATTTGTACCGCTCTCCAGCATCGTCCCCAGATAGTCCGGCTAAGAATGCTATTGCCGCGGGTGAGACTGCTGAGGCCAAGGTGCCTAACAAGAGCATGCCGTCCCTCATACCAAAAAGCTTTGTTCTCTCGTGGTAATCGAATGTGAGCTCAGGACCAAGGGCTTCATAGGGCACGGTTACCAGGGTCCAAAACAGAAAGAGACAAAATAGTGAAACCCCGAACCAAATCGTTTCCAGAGCTGGAGATGTGTATGGTGGATTGAATAAGAGAAAGAGGGAAATGGCCAGGAAGAATGAACCAATAGCAATGAACGGCCTTCGGCGCCCGAAACGTGTTCTTGTGATGTCCGACACATGCCCCACTATGGGATCGATTACAGCGTCAAATATACGCAAGGCAAATAACAGAACTCCCATGGCGGCAATATTGATTCCTACTGTATCACTGTAGAATTTCGGCAGGTACACATAGATCGGTATTCCCACGACTGCAAGCGCAAAAGCTGGGCCCGAATATATCAAGTACTCATGAAGCGATAGTTTTTTGTTAAAGGATCTGTTCACGATTCAATCCATTCTATACCAGTTCCCAAAATTAAACGCGAAATGGCTCATAAAAATATGCCCATAATAATAGCTTCTGGC
>CAZFJT010000186.1:0-6399 GCA_964519135.1 uncultured Syntrophales bacterium
GTCTGAGGAAGAGTTATTGCAAGAGAGCAACTATATAATGAACAGCGTCAAAGACATGAAAATCAAGCTTAAGTTACAAATGAACGACCTCAGGAGGCTTAGTTCACAGTACCCCAGAAATGAGGAACACATGGACGCAAGAAGGGAGAGCGTGGCAAAGACCCGCCAGCGCATAAGGGTTGCGGCCCAGGAGTTGGAACTCATCAAAGAGGCCATTGTAAATGTTCGAAGGATGCGTGGCGCGAAATAGTGGGTAAGCGGTTCAGCGCGTTTTTTGCCGGATGCCATACTCTTTAGGCGCATATGGTTTTCCTTTGCACCTACCGGCCACTATCTCCGTTACTATCTCATGAATAGATTCAACATTGCGCTCAAACTCGGTATAGGCCCAGCCGACACGTTCCTTTTTGTGGCAGTCGCTGCCGCCTATTGAGGGGACACTCAATTTCATTGACGCCTCAATTGCTTCCATATTTTGGCTCGGTGGATTCGAGCCGTTATGGGTCTCAATCGCGTCAAATTTGCCTATTGAGAACAGATTAACTCCTAGAGATTCCCGGTCCCTGAAAGGATGAGCCGCCGCGCATACACCGCCCAATTTATGCACCGCGTCCAAAACAGCGTGCAAATTAAGACCAAAATTTCGCCCCCAAGTATTCCATGAGTCATCCTCAAGGCCATACGCCAACAGATGCCCTTTGTCAGTGGATATTTCCACTCCCCGGAAAATCTTGAATCCATTTGGAGAATCCAAGCTGATTACTGCCATTGACGCGTCCACTGAGTAATGCTCTGTAAAACATACTCCATCCAATCCCATCTCATAAGCCTTTTCTATTATGACTTCAGGTTCCAGGTGATTGTCGTTGGAATATTTACTGTGGCAATGTAAATCGATTTTCATACCATGCTACCTTAACTGAGGAACTACTACAAATAAGCCGTCGAAGATTTCTAGGAATCACTGAGCCGGATCTTTTATATGTATTCCAAATCAACTGAGTCGGTTGGTCATTTTTTTAATTGTAATTGGAACTTCGCATGTGAGGAATATAATTCTTGTGGGCCTGAAATTGCAACCCTTCCGGCCGCGTCTGTAGTTGGATATCTCTCCCATGATGAAGGCCAGGCTTGGTAATCAGAGGTATTTTTGCTATTGTGCCGGAACCATCAAGATCCTGGGGGTCCCGGCATGAATCATTATACAATTCATCCACTGGCGGTAGGTTATAATGAAACCGACCAGGGAATAATGACTTACCTGAGGCATTATGGTAACAGGATACTTTTACCCATTTATGTATTTGCAATAAAGGGCGGGCCTGAAAAGATAATCATCGACACTGGGCTGGAAGATTTCATCGCGCCAGACGATTTGGAAGAGAGGCTGGGCTTTCCTGTGCTGGAATTTGAGGAGGCCTTGGAAAAAGTGGGTTGGAAGCCTGAGGATATAGACATCATAATCCACACCCATTTGCACAATGATCATTGTGAAAACGATTTCAAATGTCCTAATGCAAAGGTATATGTGCAAAGGGCCGAATACGAATTTTTCAAAAATCCCCACCCCATTGATCACAGGTACTATCCTGATCTTCTAGATGAAGTGGAGGTGGAGTTGATAGACGGAGATACGACCATTGTTGATGGAGTGGATACCTTGTTTACTCCCGGTCATACACCGGGTGGGCAGTCGGTGGTCGTTCAAACGGGCAAGGGCAAGGCAGTGATCACCGGATTATGTTGCAACGGGGAAAACTTCCCTTCCAAAGGGGGTGTTGTGTGTCCAGGGGTTCACATTAATGCAATTGATGCTTATGAAAGTATGTTGAAGATTCGCGACACAGCGGATATCTTGATCCCTTTGCATGATCTGCAGGTTGGAGCAAAGGCGGAAATACCCTGAAAAACCAATGGAGTTAACAATATCAAGGCCATTGGAGCGCGTTTAGTTCACTGGTTGAAGAACATATATTTTCCACGGACGGTTCAGAATTGCACAATACTTGTTACAGGCACGAAGATAGAGAAGGCGCGTATTTCTGCGAAAAGGACGGAGTCTATATGTGTGAGGAATGCGCATGCTGCCATTCCCCAAAGGTGTATTGTCAGCACAGGACTTCTTGTGTAATAAATGCCCTTATAAAGGTGGGCGAGCTGGCCTCTTGCGATGAAAAAAGAGCCGCTCGAGACGCGTCTTAAAAGATGAATGGGCGATTGATGGCCCGTGAATCAAGGATAACAACAGGTCTTTTCGGACCTGAAGGACACTTTGTCCAATAACTAAAAGAGAATAGAAATACTGGGTTTTGAAATGGCAAAACGCGATTATTATGAAGTGCTGGGTATTCAAAAGAACGCAGATTCGAATACCATCAAAAAGGCCTACAGGAAGCTGGCCTTGCAGTACCATCCAGACAGAAACAAAGGTGACTCAGAGGCTGAGGCAAAATTCAAGGAGGCATCTGAGGCGTACGAGGTGCTCAAGGATCCCCAGAAGAGACAGCTTTACGATCAGTTCGGACACGCGGGACTGCAACAGAGCGGTTATCAAGGATTCAATAATTTTGACGACATATTCTCTTCATTTGGCGATATATTTGAGGAGTTCTTCGGCTTTGGCGGCGGTAGAGGTCCAAGACCCAGGCGTGGAGCGGATCTTCGCTATGACGTAACCATAGATTTCATGGACGCGGTTAAAGGCAAAGAAATGGAAGTGGAAGTGGATCGCCTTGAGGAATGCGGAGAATGCAAAGGAGCTGGAACCAAGGAAGGTAAGACACCTGAAATCTGCTCAACCTGCGGCGGAAGGGGACAAGTAACCAGATCCCAGGGCTTCTTTTCCATCAGCTCCACATGTCCGGCTTGCCACGGCGCGGGACAGATCATAAAGGATCCCTGTGAGACCTGCCATGGGGCGGGCAAGGTGTCCAAGCCCAGGAAGCTGTCCTTTAGGATTCCACCAGGTGTGGAAACAGGTTCAAGACTGAGGCTGCAAGGAGAGGGAGAGCCGGGCGAGCTGAATGGACCGACAGGCGATCTGTATGTTTTCATAAGGGTGAAGGAACACGAGCTTTTTAGAAGATCCGGGGACGATGTGATAGTGGCCGCTCCAATGACTTATAGCCAGGCTGTGCTCGGTGGGACAATAACTATTCCCACACTTGACGGTGATGAAAGTTTCACAGTGCCCAAGGGCGCCCAGTCAGGCCAGGAATTCAGGCTTCCATCCAAGGGAATGGCTCGTTTGAGGGGCAGGGGAAAGGGTGACCTGATTGTGGTCACGTATATAGAGACTCCCAACAAGGTGAACAAGGAAGAAGAAGATTTGCTCAGGAGATTGGCTGAGTTGGAGGGCGCGGAAGTTTCGCCAAAGAAGCGCTCGATATTTTCCAGAAAAGGTTGATACGGTTTTTCCATTTTGAATACATTCAGAGGGCCTATGGTAGAGAATAATCATGAAAAGATAATTGTGCTTGGGATAGGCAACATCCTACTCAAAGATGAGGGAGTTGGAGTAAAGATCGTTCAAGAGCTAACGGATATGTACACGTTTCCGGATAATGTGGAATTGGTGGATGGGGGAACCCAGGGTCTCTGGCTGATGGCCACACTGCAAAAAGCTGATCATCTAATTGTAGTGGACGCGGTAAAGGGTGGCGGATCTCCAGGGGACCTTTATAGATTGGAAAGGGATGATCTTCCAAAGGGGCTACGCATAAAGGCGTCCGCGCATGACAGTGATCTGATGGAGGCTCTGAATCTACTTGAGTTAACTGAAAACGCTCCAAAATCGGTTACAGTAATTGGAGTTGAACCTGAAGATATTACGCCCATGGGGCTCGAGCTTACTCCAACAGTAGCCTCAAAAACTGGAGAGATGATATCCAGGGTAATCAAAGAGCTGGAATCCCATGGAATCGAACCCCAAAAAAAGAATTGAACGCCTTGTTAGTGTATGTTATTTTTGCGTCTTACTAGCATGGAGCGGAGAACAGTATATCTCAGCTCTGTGTGGCATAAATAAATTTAGGAGGCCCATATGAGCAGGAAAGGGACAAAGGCCTTAGCTCTCGTCCTGGGATTGGCTTTGTTGGCAGCTTTCACATTGGCTTACGCTGAGGTGAAGGCGCCTGAAAAGGCAATAGAGATCGATTCAACGAGTGTTTTTGGTAAGAAGAAAAAATCCAATGTAATGTTCCCCCACGACAAGCACGGCGCTTTCAAGTGCACTGATTGCCACCATACCTACAAAGAGGGCGACAAGCTTAAAAAATGTGGTGATTGTCACAAAAAGGAAAAACAGGACAAGACTATTGATCTCAAAGACGCGTTCCATGATCAGTGTATCAAATGCCATAAGAAGCTGAAAAAGGAAAAGAAGGATACCGGCCCCACCGGTTGTTCCAAGTGCCATCCGAAAAAGAAGAAGTAGTATATCTCAACTCTATTATTTTTGGCCAATGATTAGTAGAAATGCGCCTGTTCCGGATTGGGACGGGCGTTTTGTTTTTTTTGGCATTTTCTTGACCCGCGCCTCGGAGTTTACACTTGACCGTTCCCTGGTGAGCAATGTAATAATGCTCTGTTATTGAGTCCATATAATCCATATTCCGTCAATCATAGGCTGAATCGAGCCTTTATTTGGTAAATTGTCAATATACATCCAAGGAGTGTGTTATGGAGAAAAGATCTCCCTTTTCGTCGCCAAACAGACATTTATGGGGATTTATTGTTCCTGTGTTGATTGTGGCCCTTTGTTTCCTGTGGGTAGTGTCCTCTACCCCGGTGAAAGCTCAGGAAACAGCCACTGATCAGACTACCTCTGAAGCGGTTGAACCGGCTGAAGAGGCTAAAACCGACGATCAGGCTAAACCTGCAGAGGAACCTAAACCCACTGAAGAGACCAAACCAGAAGATCAAACTGGGGCCGTTGCGGAACCTAAACCAGCCGGAGAAGCCGAGTCAACAGAGGCGCCAAAACCGGCTGAAGAAATTCAAGGGCCGGCAGAGGAAAAAGCCGCGGAACAAACTCCGGATAAGGATCAATCAAAACCCGAAGTTGAAGCGGAACCCTCGCAAGAAGATGAGAGCCCTGAAGCTTCTGAGGCTGTAAAAGAAGCCCCCAAACCCGCTGAAGAAACCTCTGGCCAAGCAAAAGCCGAAACCCCGGAAGAAGCAAAAACAGAAGAAAAAACTGAAACCATAGAAGCTGAAGAACAGAAACCCCAAGAACAAGCCAAACCCGCTGAGGAAAAATCCGAAGAGTCCCCTGCAGAGGAAAAAGAAGAAGAAGCTGAACCAGAGGAGGAAGAAGCCGCAGAGCTCTCCAATGAATCATGCATGGATTGTCATTCAGAAGACATCCTGGAAATGGACAAGGAAGACTTTGAGGACATGGTCGAGGTAGGCGATGAGCCGGCCAAAGAGAAGGTAAGACCACTGTTTTCAGTTGGTGAGCTGAGCCTTTACATAAATTTGGATAAGTACAATGAGAGTGTTCACGCAGATACCTCTTGCACTGACTGTCATATGGACATTGAAGAGATACCCCATGCGCAAAGACTTAACAAGGTTGATTGCTCTGAATGCCATGATGTTGAAACCGTCCAGGCAAGCGCACATGGTGAGGCCGCAAAAAAGCAGATTGGCTGTGTAGGATGTCATGATGTCCATTATAGTGAAGGCGCTGGCGCCAGCGAAGAAGAATGGAAGCAAAAGTACTGCATGGAATGCCATGAAAAGTACGGCATGGATACCAAGGACGCGCATAAAAACCTCTATGAATTTGAGTTGCATCAAAAGGCCCTGGGTTGCATGACCTGCCATCAGGGAGATGACGCAACGGTCCACAGCATCCCACAGGTTGCTACAAAGGTTGCCGATTGCGAGGCGTGCCATTCAAAATATTCAATATTAACTGATGAAATGTACAAACCAGCGGCGTCTATTGTCGATTATTACTCACAAACATCTTTTATCAACGCGAGCAGCCTTAAAGAGTACGGCTACGTTGTTGGTTCACACAGGATTCCTCTCCTTGACCTTATCGTAATACTACTTGTATTGGGTCCGATCGCTCTGCCCTTGGTTCACGGTGGATTGAGAATTATTACCCGTCGCAAAGAGCCCCCTGAGCTGCCTGATGAGAAAATCCTCTTACATCCTCTTTTGGAGAGGCTGTGGCATTGGGCCCAGGCCTTGTGTATCGTGGCTCTCATAATCACGGGAATAATCATCCATTGGCCTGAGTATTTCAAAGGTTGGTTCGACTTTGCAGTCAGCGTCCATAACTGGTTCGGAATAGCCACTGTGGTTCTATTCCTCATATGGCTGCTTTACAATCTCTTTTCAGGCCGTATTACCCACTATTTCCCGAACAGGGGAGATATACCCAAG
>CAZFJT010000187.1:0-6383 GCA_964519135.1 uncultured Syntrophales bacterium
GTGGCATACCTTGTTGAACGTGATTGTATAACTATAATAGGAGAAACAAAATGGCTAATGAATTCTATACTACGATGCAGACAAAGGACTTTGAGTCCCAGTTGCGTCAGCTCCCCGAGAGTACAAAAACACTGCTTCCGTTCTGTACGAACGAAGGCTCCCGAACTGGCGAAGAAGCATATTTTAACCAGTTCGGTTCGATGACTGCCCGTAAGGGTCGTGTCCGCTTCGGTAAACATGAAAGAGATCAGGGCGAGTTTAAGCGTCGTCGGGTTACGCCCGAATTTGCATATATTTCACCTCAGCTTGACAGCAAAGATCAGGTTGAGTCTCTGATCGATCCCAAGTCGAAACTTGCAATGGGTGTCAAACACGCTCTGTCTCGTCAGATGTGCCAAGACGTCATTGAAGCAATGTTCGGTACTGCTTATACCGGAAAAGCTGGTGGAACAAGCGAAAGCTTCAACTCCAGCGACATCATTCTCGCAACAGTTGGTGCTTCGTCTGGAAATACGGGCTTGAACGCAGACAAAATTACTGCCGCAGTTCAGAAAATTCAGGATAAAGGCTTTGACCTTGCCGATCCGATGCACGAATTGACGATGGTAATGGGGCCTGCACAGGCTAAAGACGCAAAACTAGATAGCGTTTTGAGCAACTATGACTACCTGAGCAATCGTATTCTCTCCGGCGTAAACATCCCCGATGGATATATGGGAATCCGTAATGTCATTACTGACGCTATGTGCCCCTACGCTAACAACGACGCTACCGGCGTAAACCTGAGTTGGACTGACAACGGTCTTGCAGAAGATGATACAGACGAAAACGACATTCGCATGGCGATTCTGTTTGTGAAGTCTGCTGTTTCCTACGCTATGTGGGAAGACATAACTGTTCGTGTTGACGAACTTCAGGAACAGCACTATGACTGGCAGTTGTACAGCCGTGTTCAGTATGGCATCACCCGCATGTACGAAGCCGGTGGTATCATTGGAATCCTCTGCGACCAGTCACCTGCATAATTAATTAACGGGGAGGACGATCACTCCCCTCAAATGGAGAATAAAATGAAAAAATCACTGACACTCATTGCAGTTATCGCAATCGCTGGCCTTGCCAGTGCCGCTGTTATTCCGTCTGATTATTCCGACCAACTCGACCTGCTGAATTCCGGCGATACGGTTGCTCAAACCGATTCCGGAGAAGTTGTTGTGAAGTATTTCACCCACACAACTACTGCTCTGACAAACGGTTCTGTTGCACTTGTGCGAATCCCTGCTAATGCTCGGATTCTCGGCGGCGTAATTAAATGGGAAGATATGGGCGGGTCTGAAGTTATTGATCTTGGGCTGATTTCAGCTAACGGGGACGGTTATATTGATGACGGCGACTCTACGGCTGACGATATTGATCTGTTCCTCAATAATCATGACAACCCAAAGGACTGTGGTTGGGATACCGGTGGAGTTTCGGGCGGCATTGGTGAATCAAACGCGACTTACGCATCATTTGATAAAGATGTGTATCTTGCAGTAAGCGCCGCTGCCGGGGAGCCAACCTGGGTAGCTGATAAAGTTATTTCCGGCTGGGTTATGTATATTAAATAAAAGAAAAATTGATAGGGGTGGACTGGCGTGCCAGCACCCCTGAATTTTTTAGGAGATTGAAATGGCAAGAGTTGACGAAGTTGCTATCTGCAACACAGCTATAGGAATGTGCGGGTCAACAGATTTCATTCAATCTCTGACAGACAAAAACAGTGTGAGTGCCCGTCGGTGTAATGTTTTTTTTCCTATAGCTGTAAAAAAAGTTCTTCGGAAGCACGACTGGAACTGTGCAACAGCGATTCAGTTGCTGGCCAGAAACACAGCCGATCCGATTTTCAAATATAGATACTCATATAATCTACCATCTGATTGCGTAAGAGTTGTAAATGTATATGGTGATTTTGATGGATACAACCCATACGACAGATGGGAAATCCGCAACAGAATGATTCATACAGACCTTGAGACAGTTTATCTTGAGTATGTGGCGTATCCAAACAACTACAGAGATTTAGATATTCTTCTTGCAGATGCGATTGCCGGAGAACTTGCATTGATGCTTGCCGCAACGCTTGTCACTGACCCTGAAAAATTTAGTTCTCTTGTAAGCTTTTGCAAAATGAAATTTTCTGAAGCGGCGGCGATTGACACCCTTGAGGATAAATTTATTAACAAAGAAGCAAGCGTCTGGAATGATGCGAGAAATATGGGAGTTGACACATGAATCTAAAAGAGTACGCAAAAGAAAAAGGCCTTTCGCTGGCAGAAGCAAAAAAAAAGACCGGGCTGACCCACTGGAAACAAGAAGTAATTGAGACTGAATCTAAACAAGAGCCCTCTTCAGAAAATAAAGCGCCTAAATCTAAATCGGCTAACGCATCTGTAGCCGATGCGCGTGCATTACGTGAAGGCGCTGGTGATAAAACCCGAACATTTCTTAAATTTGTAAAAGAGAACAAGGTGGGTATTCCAGAAGAATATGAGCGTGTAAAAAGCCTTATTGAACGATTCGGCGTATGAAAAAACTTCTGTTACTTCTATTGTCCGGAATCTGCTATGGCGAACCTGCGATTCTGAATACCTTTACGTCTGGCGAGCTTTCAGCTCATTTAGACGCACGGGTTGACTTTGAGAAGTATTCAAGTGGGTGCAAGACGCTTGAGAATTTTTATGTCCTACCCTATGGCGGAGCAAAGAAACGCTCTGGAACACAGTATATAGCTGACGCTAAAACGAAGGCTGTTTTAAAGCCATTTTCAGTAGGAGTTGACCAGTCTTATGTGCTTGAAATTGGAGATCAGTATATTCGATTTTATAGAGATGGAATACAAATAACAGATACATCCGGAGTCCCTATTGAGGTTTCAACCCCATACTCATCGAATGATGTATTTGAGATACAGTTTGCACAATTTGGCGACATTATGTACATGGCGCATCCTGATTATCCTGTTCAAAAATTGATTCGCACAAGCACGACTCCGTCATTTTCTATTGAAGATGTCAGCTTCATCTGGCCACCGGTTCTGGACGGGAACACATCAGATGTTACACTTACGCCATCGGCTATTACAGGAAGTGTAACTGTTACAGCAAGTGATGATTTATTTACCACAAATCACGTGAATTCTCAATGGGTGATTAGAAGCCCGTATGACAATAACAGCGTACAACTTTCTCTTAGCGCCAACGGAACGTCTGATGAACTACGAGTAGAAGGAGATTGGAATCTAAGGACAATTGGCAATGCGTTTGAAGGAATTCTTGAGCTTCAGTATTCAGAAGACGGCGGAGAGACATGGGGGACATACCGCCAATATGAAAATGGAAGCAGCAACAAACGAAATTATGACAGAAGCGGTGAAGAAACTGTATTTGGAACAAGGTATAGAATGGTGTTTACTGGAAGCGGTGGTGGAACTGCTTATCTAAAATGCGAATCTCCGTATTTAAATGGATTTGTAACTATTACGAACTTCTTGTCTGCAACCCAGGTTCAGGCTGTTGTCGAAGTTGAGCTTGGCAGCACAGAAGCAACCGATATATGGTATGAAGGAGCTTTCAGCAAAGAGCGTGGGTATCCAAGAACCATTGAATTTTTTGAGAACAGGCTTTGGTTTGGTGGGACTGACTATTCGGTTAATACGCTTTGGGCAAGTATGACGGATGCCTATGAGAGCTTCCAAACCGGAGATTATGATGACAACTCTCTTCGACTCAGCATTAACTCAGACAACGTAATTGTATGGCTTCTTGCCCGCTCTCAGTTATTTATTGGAACGCTTGGCGATGAATGGCTTTTAAGCGGAGGAGACAGCTCGACGCCGATTTCTCCGGTCTCCGTACTTGCAAGGCGGCAAACAGGGTACGGAAGCAGGGACGGAATTGATGCTCTTGTTGCGTCTGACAGTGTAATTTATTTGCAAAGACAGGGGCGCAAGATTCGTGAATTTGAGTACAGTCTTGAATCGGACTCATATAAATCCATTGATACAACTCTGCTTGCACAACATATTACAAAAGGGGGAGTGGTTCAGATTGACGAACAACAACAGCCGGAACCTGTTATCTGGTGCGTAAAAGGAAATGGTGAGTTGGTAGGTCTTACATTTAATAAGATACAGAATGTATATGGCTGGCACAGACACGTGACGAATGGAGACTTTGAAAGTGTCGCGGTTATCCCGACTCTTGGAGAAGACCGAGTGTACGTTATCGTAAACCGTAAGAACGGAAGATATATTGAGTGGTTCCGCCCGGTAGATTGGGGTGACGATGAAGACGCATGGTTTGTGGATAGCGGGCTGGATTATGATGGAGGCGATCCTATTCCTATTGATGATATTATTTTAGGAACACAAGAAGTTTCGCTTGTTGCAAACAATTCAGTTTCAGATGGCCAAACGTTGCGGTTAAGCGGACAAGGCGGACTATCTTTTGCTGGATTTGTAGACGGGATTTTTATAGCAACAAATTGTACCTCTACAAACTTAACTTTGTTATATAAAGATGGGACAGACATCGTTGTCTCTGGAACATATACTGGTGGTGTCACAGCAACAGAAGTTCAGCAGACCTTTACGACCGTAGAGCATCTTGCCGGACAGAAACTAAAAGTTTTTGCGGATAGTGGTGTACAGCCAGATGTAACAGTATCAACCAATGGAACAATCACGCTCTCAGATTATCATAATCGGGTGATTGTTGGGCTTCCGTACACGGCAACTCTTTCTCCGATGTACATAGACATTCTAAATCAAAACATGAACAGTTTTGCAAACTACAAAACGATCATGAGGGCTCATTTTAGGGTAAACGACGCCGGAGCTTTCAATTACGGAACAGACCTAGATGAGATGTATCCGGTTAGCGTTAAAACGCCTGAAATAACGGCAGGAAGCCCCGTTCCGTTCTATTCTGGAGACTTAACCATCAAGTCGGTAGATTCACCGACAAAGACAGCCCTGAATTTTTACGTTACCAGCGAAGAACCATTGCCGCTGGAACTTTTAAGCATTACTCTACAAACAAAAGTAACGGGGTACAAATAATGTGGTGGTTGTCTTTAGCGGGATCAGCATTAAGTGCTTATGGTCAATATGAACAATCCAAGGCTGATGCTGATGCTGCTTTAGCCGCGGGTCGTTCGCAACAGTTGCAGGCGTATGCTCAGGCAGACAACCTTATGGCGCAGTCTGCCCAGCTTGATTTTAATGCAAGACAAATGGGGATTGATGCACAGATAGCTTTACGCAACGCAAAAGAAAACGCTAGGCTTATCAGAACCCGTGGACGGGCGTTAACCGGCCAGCAGAAAACTAGATATGCTATTTCGGGTGTTCGGATGGAAGGAACTCCGCTGGACGTGCTGGCATCAACTATTGAAAAATATGAACTAGATGCAATCAGTCAAAATCAAAGCGGAAGGTTTGCCTCAGATCAGTTAAAAACACGATCGAAGTTTAATAGAACAATGGCCAAAAGAACAAGAATGTCTGCATCAATGGTTGCTGAGGGTGGAGATATGACATTAAAAGGAGCAGGCAGTGCTGCGTCCGGCATTAAAAAAGGTGGAACGCTTGGGGCAGCAGGAACCCTTATAGACGGGGCGGTACAATCATATAATTCTATGTGAAAGTAATAAAATGGCAATAATACCTACATATGAAGAAGGGAAAAACCGCGCCCAACTTGGGCAGACGGCTAAGCTTCCTGTAACGGGAGACCCTGCTAGTAAAGGGAAAATAGCTCTTGCAAAAGGGCAAGAGGCTATAGTCAAAGGCGGGGCTACTAAAGATGCGGCTATTGCTCAAGGGATTCAACAGCTTGATGGTGGTATCATGGGTGTAGCTCAGGCGGTGCAGCTCTTTAAAGAGGCAAAAGATTCTGCGGCTATTTATGACACGGAGACGCTTGGACGAAAAAAAGTAGCTGCTCTTGAAGAAGAATATAAGACAAAACGGATGAGTCGCGATGAGAATATCCGAAATCAAGTGGCTAAAATCTCAATTGGCGATTATGTGAATAATGGAATAAGCCAGTGGCATGAAAAGGTCAAGGAAGAATGGAAAGGTTCTAGGGACGCTCTTTCTGAATTCGAACGTCGTTTCGATAGAACGATGCAAGAGAACAATGCTAGATATAAAAAGATTCGTTTAAAAGAAGAGGGTGAGAAAATACAAATACAACTGAAAAACGCTCTCGATGAGAACATGAAACAGGTTGTTTTATTTACGGCTGATGGAAATCTTGAGCAGGCGCAAATATTTAGATCGAAGGCAGAGGAAGTGGCGGCTGAAGCTGATGCTATCTTTGGTGAAGGAACATCAAAGG